>JBAXZS010000035.1:0-15177 GCA_041670175.1 Sphaerochaetaceae bacterium
ATCGAGGACCGCTTCCAGCTGTATGATGACATCGAGACCATCTGCATCATGGGCTATATGGTTGACAAGGCGACCAGGAGCGAGGGCATCAGGGCCCTGATTTATCCAAGTGAGAAATATGTGGAGCAGGTGGTCAAGACCAATCCCACCGGATCCGAGAAAGAGATTCAGCATCATATGGAGGAACTTGTCTCTGAGGTGAACAGGCAATTGCAGCACTACAAGAAGATAACTCGGGTTTCCGTAGTCAAGGAGCCTCTTCCCTTGACTTCGACACGGAAGGTCAAGCGATTCATTGTTGCCAAACAGTACAAGGATTAGTTGCCAAACAGAAGAAAATGGAGTAGCGTGGACACTATGGATAGTGATTTCAGAAGTTTTCTTAGGAACCAGGGCCAGACGCTTGCTGCGGTGGTCATGGTGGGGAAGAAAGGATTCGAGGACAATCTGGTGAAACATCTTGACCAGGCTCTTTCCACACAGGAGTTGGTCAAGGTAAAATTTCAAGCGCATAAGGACGAGGCAAGGGATATCAGCGAGCACTTGGCTCAGGAAGTCAAGGGTGAGGTGGTCACCCAAGTTGGATTCAATACCTTGGTGTATCGTGACAGCGACAAGCATCTGATGCAGAAAGCCTACAAAAAGTAGGCTATTCTGTCTTTCCTCTGTAGCAATTGATATCGAGCTTCTCAAGCTTCTTGTATTCCCATTCAAGTCTTGCCTGGACGCTTTCATAGCTCTGTGGTTGCCATAGCCTTTCGGCTATCACCGCAAGTCGTGGATAGAGCATGTATTCCGCTTGTCTTCCAAAGCATATTTTCTCGGTCCAGAGGTTTCCCTGGGCACCTAGGATTAATTTTTTTTGTTGCGCGTCCATTTCTTTCTTTATCGGAGAGAAAGAAGCTGTTTCCTTAATTGTTGCGACTCCCAAATCCCCTGGTTCTTGAGGATCGTCCGTATGTTGATAATCCAGATACAACCCTTCCGTGTTGGGGCACATGATGACTTCTTTCCCCTTCGAAGAGGCTTCAAATCCTCCTTTGGCACCTCTCCATGACATCACGATAAGATTGTCGGGAAGAAAGGGTGCTTCAAGGACCTCATCCCATCCGATGCAGCGTTTACCCGCCAATTTGACCATATCTGCGACTTTTGAGGTGAACCAGCCTTGAAGCCCAGCAGTATTGGCTATGTTTTCCTCTTGCATTCTTTTTTGGCATTTCGGACATTGCTCCCACCTTGTATGCGGGCATTCGTCACCCCCAATATGGATATAGTCATCAGTGAAAATGGAAGCGAGGGTGGTGATGGCTGCTTTAAGGAAGACCAATGAATCATCGTTGCCAGGACAAAGGACATCCTCAAAGATTCCCCATTGGGCTTTCACCTCATAAGGACCTCCGCTGCATCCAAGATTTGGATAGGCTGCAAGCAAAGCGCTGCTGTGTCCTGGGGTCTCTATCTCTGGAACGACTATCATCTTGCGTTCATGGGCATATCGTTGCACCTCGAGAAGGTCCTCCTTACTATAAAAACCACCGTAGATGCGTCCATCAGTGTAATCCCTGTCCTTTCTCTTGGATGCTATCTCCTCCAGCAAGGGATATCCCTCAACAGGGAAACGCCATCCCTGGTCATCACACAAGTGCCAGTGGAACACATTCAGATGATGCAATGATGCGCTGTCAAGGAGTTTTTTGATTTCCTGCACATTAAAGAAATGTCTGCTGCAATCCAGCATAAAGCCCCGCCATCGATATTGTGGCTCATCCTCGATGACACAGCAGGGGATGATGTTGTCATTGGCCAGAGCCATCTGACGCAGGGTTTGCACTGCATTGAGCATTCCTTTGCTTGTCACTGCGCGGGCCACTATCTGGTCTTTTGTGACCTTCAAGGTGTAGCCTTCCGATGAGAGCCCTTTTGTTGCTGTTCCCAGAAGGATGTCTTCTCCACCCATGTTCAAATGCAACAAGGACTCGACTAACGGTTGAATATCCTGAAAGACCGGGTCGCAACTGAAAGAATTGCCCCTATGGAGCCTGAACACACCTTCCTTGGGTTCAAGGCTCTTGCACATCGGCATCAGAAGTTTGTCAGCGGTCACTTGATAGTTATAAGAAATCATCATAAAACCTCCCAATATTTTTGGTTGACAGAGGGATGAATGGGGTGTAATATTAGTTTGTACAGGGAACGAACAAACTGTTCGGCCCCAATAGCACATAGTATAGGACAGGACATGCGAATAAACAATAACAATTATCAGAAGAATGCGAACATCTCGCTAGTCGCCCAGATGATATGGAAGACCCCTGGTATAAGCCGTGTTGCCATTGCTCGGGAGCTTGACCTGTATAGATCAACGGTCACGACGATTATCTCCACCTTGCTTGAGAATCATGTGGTGTATGAAGGAGAGGAAGGCTCCGGTATGAGCAAGGGGGGGCGAAAGCCCATCACCTTGAGGCTCAATGAGAAATTTGGTTGTGTCGTTGGTTTTGATATCCAACCATCCCACTTCAGGGCCGTGGTCGTTGATGTTACCGGAGCTGTCCTGTGGCATGAAAGCGGGAATCTGCCCAAGGTCAGTTTCGATGGGATACTTACTTTTCTTATGGATATGGCACTGAAGGAGATTCTGATCCTTGGTTTGCCCCTTTTGGCCGTATGTGCCGGTGTCCCTGGTATCGTTGATGCGGACAATGGTATCATTCTGTATGCGGAGCCCTTCAAGCTTCATGATTATGATTTCTTCTCCTTCTTTAAGAAGCATTATCATGTCCCTTCCTTTGTGGAGAATGATGCGAACTGCACCACGTGGTTGGAGATGACCATCAACCGCAATATAAACCTGGATGATTTCATGTGCATCATCGCTGATTACCATGAGGGTAATTATCAGTTTGGGGATTGTAGCGGTATCGGTGTCGGCCTTGGTTTGTGCATCAATAAGAAAGTATATGCAGGTGCCTATCATGCAAGTGGCGAGCTTTGCACCCTCAGCTGGAAGGCTGATAGTGTGGGGCAGTCCGGCCTGCCCAAGGAGTTGCTTGTCAGATCGGCTCTGGACAATGATGCATGGGAGACTTGGATGACTGATTTCTTTGCCTCCCTTGTACCTGCGGTTTCAATCATCGACCCCCGGGTGGTGTTTATCCATGGTAAGCCATTTTCAGATTCTGATCGTATTTTCAGTCTTTTGGATAGCAAGTGCCCCCAGTTCAAGGCCGTACTCAAGAAAAGGGGTTGTCAACTCATTTTCAATGCAAAAGATGACACTGTTGTCGCAAAAGGGGCGGCGGCCATGTTTTTGCAGAAGCTGTTTGCTGTTCCAGAACTTTCCGAGATGGAAAGCAGGACACATTTTGATTGGGAGGATGTGGTAAAACAAGCCAATTATCCCATGAATCACTACGAAAAGAAGATGGGAGGAGGAGATATCGATGAGTAGGAAAATACAGACTCTCGATACCTCCAGAAGGGAGCAGGCCAGGTCGTATTGGATATTGGTCTTACCTGGGTTCCTCATTTATTTTCTGGTGCTGGCGTTTCCCACGGCCGTATCTATTCTTCTCTCTGTGAGTGATTTCAAAGGGGGGCAGCTTTTTGGTGGCCGCAATCCTTGGCATTTGTCAGGGTTCCTGCAGTACAAATTGTTGTTCCATGATGAGTATTTCTTTGTGGCCTTGAAGAACAATATGTATATCGTGCTTGTTTCTGTTTTCGGGCAGATTCCTCTTGGTTTTTTCCTCGCCTACATCCTCTTCAGGGGGATTGTGAAACATACCGACTTCTTTCAGTCGATGATTTATCTTCCTTGCGTCATCTCGACCGTTGTCATCGGCATCCTGTGGAAATCCTTTTTCGCACCTTATGGCGCATATCCTGAGCTCATGCGTCTGTTCAAACCGGATTTTGTCTATTCAGGAACCGAGCATCCGATGCTTCCTGTGTTGTTCGTCATCCTTTGGATGTATACAGGCACCTACCTGATTATCTTCTTGGCAAATTTGCAGAAGCTTGACGTGTCGGTTGTGGAAGCGGCAAAGATCGATGGAGCAAGTGAGATGCAGACTCTGCGCTATGTGATTTTTCCTGCACTTTCCGGGGTCATCGTCACCAGTGCGATTCTTGCTATCAGCGGTTCCCTGAAGTGTTTTGATCTTATCTATGTCATGACAAGCGGAGGCCCTGCAAACCAGACCACCGTGCTGTCTGTCTACATGTTTGACAAGGCGTTCCGAAATGCCCCGAATTACCCGATGGCCAATGCCATTAGTACGGTGATGATCATTGTCAGTTTCGGTCTTATTGGAGTGACCAGGCTGGCTGAGAAGAAACTCGGGGGGAAGGAGGACTGACATGGATATCAAGGATAAGAGAAGCGCCAAAGCGAGAATCGGCCTGTTTTTCACCTATTTAGTCCTTTTGTTCTTTACTGTGATGGCCATTTATCCCTTGTTGTGGCTTTTGATTAACAGTTTCAAGACCACGACCGAGTTCCAGTTGAACAAGCTCGGTCTCCCGAAGAAATGGGTGACGCTCAACTATAGGGATGCCTGGGTCAGGGGAAAATTCCCCCATATGATTTTCAACAGTGTCATCTATACAGGAATCACCACTCTTGTAACTTTGGTCCTGAGTTTCATGGCAAGCTTTGCCTTTGCCAAGATTCCCAACAGGGCGACTAAGGTACTCCATGGTTCGTTTGTCATCGGGCTGTTGCTTACCTTGCAGTCCGTGATGGTGCCACTTTTTTTGATGATTAACTGGGTGGGCTTGTACAATACCCGCCTGGGGGTCCTTATTCCCTATATTGGGATTGCTATGCCGATGGGTATCTACCTGGGGACTGATTATATCAAGAGTATTCCCAACGCCTTGGTCGAGAGCGCCCGTATCGATGGGGCGACATATATAAAGATATTCCGTTCGATAATCCTACCCATGGCGGCACCAGCGGCCGTGACCGTGGCCATATTGACTGTCACTGGTACCTGGAATGAGTTCATGTTGATCAACATCCTGACAAGCAGCGATGCTCTCAAGAGTCTTCCTGTCGGGGTGCAGAAGTTCGCAGGAGCTCTTTCCAGTGATTTCGGCAAGCAGTTCGCCTCTTTGGTAATCGGTCTTGTCCCTATGTTGGTATTCTATGGAATGTTCCATAAGGAAATAACAAAAGGTGTCTCTGCTGGTGCGATAAAAGGCTAGCGGAAGATATTGAAAAATATTTTTTGACATCGATAAAAAACCATGATATATTTAGTTTGTACAAAGTATGAACTAAATAGGTTATGATTTGTGCATCATTGAGAAGTTACTAGGAAACGTCATTAGGAGGAAAAAATGACAGGTTTGAAAAAGGTTTCTGTTCTTGCTCTGGCTGCATTGATGCTGAGTGCATCGGTGTTTGCTCAAGGTACTGCGGAACAAGCTGTTTCCACCACTGGTGGAAAACAGATCGAGTTGACCGTTCTCAATTACATTGATATGTCCGAGCCAAACAGCGCCAACGAGATTTCAATGGTTTGGGACAAGTTCGAGAAAGATAACCCGGATATCAAATTGGTACGTGAAGACCTTTTCAATGAGCCCTTCCACCAGAAGACTGAGGCCTATATTGCCTCTGGCAAGGTGCCAGATGTACTGTATATGTGGCCCAGCGGCCGTTCCACAAGTCTTCATACCACCAAGAGCGTCAAGGATTTGATGCCTTTGTTGAAAAAGGATGGTTTGGTTGACAGTTACAATCCTGCCGCCTTGGCTCCTCAGTTCGCAGGTTTTCTTGGTGAGCTTCCTAATGGCATCACCACCACCAACTTGCTGTACGTGAATACCAAGTTGCTTAAGGACAACGGTTTTGCCATTCCTAAGAGTTTTGATGAGATGAAGGCCATGGTCGCTCCTCTGAAGGCAAAGGGCATTGACCTGATTGCCATGGACAACATGGATGCATGGGTGATGCAGTCTTGCCTCTTCTCCTTGGTTGTCGGACGTTTTGGTGGTGCCGACTGGTACACCAAGCTAGCCGCAGGGCAAACCAAGTTCACCGAGAGCTGGTTTGTGAATGCCCTTTCTGTCATTGACGATATGTATAAGAGCGGTATGATCAACCGAAACAGTCTGTCCAGTCCTTATGGTTCCTCTAGAGGTGCATTTGCCGCCAATAAAGCCGCGTTCTATATTGATGGCGATTGGTCAACCGCTGGATTCCAGACCGATATCACTACCGGTCAGGCTCTTATCTCCCCGGAGAGACAGCAGAATGATTTCGACCTGATGGCTATGCCGGCATTCTCTGGTGAGGTTGTCCATGATTCCAATTCCGGTGTTGTCGGTACCGGTTGGGGTATGAGTGCAACTATTCCTGCTGGTTCGGAGAAAGAAGCTGCCGCCTGGCGCTTGATCAAGTATCTGGAAGGCGAGTATGTTCAGACTTACAGATTGACCACCGGTGCTGCATTCCCATCCTTGAAGACCATCGATGTCGCCAAGGTTGCCAAGGAAAAGAATCTTGAGCCGTTCATCACAAAGAGAGCTGCCTACTACAATAGGTATACCACCATCACCCCGGTTATCGACGGTGTCCTCGCTGGCGATGTGTACAATGTGATCAACACTGGCTTGCAGGAGATTGGTCTTGGTAAGAAGACGCCTGCTCAGGTTGCCCAGGATGTGCAGAAGGCTTGGGAGACTTGGAAAGCTGCAAATAAATAAGTCTCGATGGTTCCTTCATGCCACAGGCCGCAGTACATTCTGCGGCCTGTATGTTTGTTTATAGTCGCTGTCAGTTTTTGCTACTGTCAAACAGGTCAAATACTTTCAGGTTCTCTTTGAATTGGGAGAGTGTCAGCTTCTCAACGCTGGTGAAATGCACCTGTTTTTGCGCTGTAGGCCTGACGTCAAACCAATTGTCGGAAAAGGTCCCGTTCAGTGGCCCTGCATCCAGACTCACATAAAAAGCAGGTTTGAGACAGCTTACGGTGATAAGAAACCCCTTGCTGTTTTCCTTGACTTCTAGTTTCAGGGAAGGATTCTCCAAGTTGCATCGCTTGGGCTTGTCCAAGAAGAGTGTGTTCTCCCTATAGCAGTCACCACAGGTGTATTTGATATAGAGGAAACAATCCTGTCTCTTGCCTTCAAAGATTTTGTCGGGAAGAGTGCACACCTGTTGTGAGGATTCTCCACTGATATCCATAAGGAACGCTTTTGAGAATTGTTTCTCTCCACTGAAAGAGGCGCATTTGACTGTTATGTGCGCCTGCTTTTGCTCATGGGGCGTATCGTTGACCACATATACCCTGATCTCTCCCTCAAAATCTTGATAGGCCAGGGGGAGGATTGATGAATAGAAACGTCTTGCCGCATACTGAAGGAGTTTCCACTTGCCCGTGTAATCGATTGAGGACCAACTGGCTACCGGCCAATTGTCGTTGAGCTGCCAGTACAGCGAACCCATGCAGTGGGGCCTGAGGCTTCGCCAGTATTCCGTGGCCATCTTCATGGCCAGGGCCTGCTGGCACTCAGAAAGATAAAGCATCTGCTCAAAATTCAAGGGAAGGCGGAAATAGGTGCAGAAATTCCCAAGGATGATACTGTTTCCCTTGGTGTTCTTCTGGTGATGTTCCATCACTGGACTGGTCAGGTTCAGTTGTTCTTCAGGAGCATAGGTCCGTACCGTGGAAAGGGAAGGAAAGCTCTGATATCCAAATTCACTGACAAAACGTGGTTTGACATCGTAATACGACTCAAAGGGTTTTCCTTCGTGCCATACCGTCCAATAATGCATGTCCCCCTGGTTGTCACTATGCCAGTTGTCGCTGAAGTCATCCTTGCCTGATGATGGACTGGAAGGCCAGAAGACCCTTTGGGGATCCAGCTCGGTGACCACCCGTTCGACAACCGAATGGTTGAGCCTGTCATAGTCGACCACATAGCGGGCCATGTTCTTTTTTGATTCCTCATACCATGTGATGGCTCCGAGGTCCTCGTTGTTGCCACACCAGAGAGCGATGGAAGGATGATCCATCAGGCGTGGTATCTGGTAACGCAACTCCAGCTCCACATTCTTGAGGAACTCATCGCTTGAAGGATAAAGCGAGCAGGAGAACATAAGATCATGCCAGATAAGCAACCCCTTCTCATCGCAATAGTCATAGAAGGCATCCATCTCATACATGCCACCACCCCAGAGCCTGATCATGTTCATATTGGCCTCGACACAACTTTGGAGCAGGTATTGGTATCTTTGGGCGGTGATACGGCTGATAAGGGCGTCCTGGGGAATCCAGTTGGCCCCCTTTGCATAGATATCCCTCCCGTTGACACAGAATATCATACCTCTGCCCCCATCCTTGTCTTTCGGGGTCTTCACTTCAATGGTCCTGAAGCCAATGCGCTTGGTCACCGTCTGGTCCGCTATGGTGAGGACCAGTGGATACAACGTCGCCTTCCCTTCTCCATTAGGCCACCAGCGTTGGACAGCGTGGCATTCAAAATGGAAAGTCACCTTTTGCAGCCCTGTCCTGAGAAGAATCTCTCTTTTTTGTCCGGAGTCGGCCAAGGTGGCTTCCATGGGGTACAGGCCTTCCTTTGTGACGTTGATGAGGGCATTCACCTTGACATCGAACGAGGACAAGGATAGTTCCCTGAGTTCTGTAGTGACATTTTCTATAAGGAATTGGTCGACAAGTTCGAGACAAATGCTTTGATAGACACCTTGGCTAAGAATGCAAGGACCCCAGTCCCAGCCACTGTGACATTGGCTCTTCCTAATCAGGTTCCTGTGAGGCGAGGATACGGGATAGACAGAGCAGGGAATGGGATACTCAAGCTTGCTTGCTTCCTCAATGGCGGCTTTTTCAGCGCTAATGAAGGAGAGCTCGATCAGATTGTCTCCTTCTATTAGTGAAGAAGAGACATCAAAGCGATACCTGCGAAACTGGTTGTCCATCTTTCCAATCTCATGATTGTTGACGGAGAGGGTGATTATCGTATCCGCCATGGTGAAGGTCAGAATGGCAAGACAATGCTCAAGTTGTTCCCTTGTGAGGGTGAGGGTCTTTTGCATGACCCAGTCGTTCTTGCCCACCCATTGCACGGACAATTCATTGGTCCCCCAGTAGGGATCCTCAATGAGCTGCTGCTCCAGCAGGGCTGTATAGATATCACCTGGCAATTTGCAGGGGATGGAGGGATGCTCCAGAAAGAAGCGGCAATACGGGGCTACCGCATGGGTATCTTTGGGAAAAAGTCTCCATAATCCATCCAACAGAAGTGTCTGCATGAAAAGCCTCCGCTCAGAAGTATACCATAAGTGACATTATTAAGGACAAGCAAGAGGGGCTGTTGCAAACACAACATCCCCTCTCTGATGTCCAAATCCTCAGTTGGATTGTTCCAATGCCAAGGTGAAGGTGGTGCGGTCGCAAACCTCGGTTGGCCCCCAGTACTGGATCGGTCCCGGGTTGGTGAAGCTTGTCTTCTCCGCCCAAAGCGCACGATGCGCCGCGAAATAACCGAAAGGCCTGCCCTTGAGGTCGACCAAGGCTTTCCTGATTACAGGCTTCATCGCTCCATTACGGTTCTCCATGTTGAGCATCATGGTGATGGGAATCCCCCCCGCTTGCCAGTTGTCCACTCCGGCATGAAGATGAGTAATGGATGACATGTATCCGCTGACACCGCTTGCGATGAGCAACAGGGCATTGTAGCCAAGGCAGTAGCAATAGTCGGCATCAAAGTTGGAAGGGAATGCACAACGGCCTTCATAACCGAAGAAGTGAGTCTGGCTGCTGTATGTACCGCAGTAGGTCCCTGCCTTCTTACGCTTTTCAAGCTCGATGCCGACCATCTCCGAAAGAAGTTTTTCTGTCTCAATACGTGAGACTTGTACGTTGCCATGGGGGTCCCTGTCCATCAGCAGCTGTTTTCTGATACTCGTGGGCAATACATTGAAAACGGAGGTGCTCCCTACGGAAAGATGTCCTGAGATGAAGGAAAATCTCTCAGCATCCTCCGTGCACTTTGCATAGGAGGCTGCCTCATTGGACAACAGGTCGTTGAGCTCCTCTATCAAATCCCTCATCTCAGGGATGAACTCGACAAGCCCTTCGGGGACAAGCACCACTCCGAAGTTGTTGCCCTGTTCGGCACGCTTTGCGACAACATCGGCGATGGATGATACCACTTTGGTCAGGGATTCCCTATTCTCTTCTATTTCCTCGCTGATGAGAGTGACATTCGGTTGGGTCTCAAGGGCACATTCCAAGGCGATGTGGCTTGCCGAGCGGCCCATGAGCTTGATGAAATGCCAATACTTCTTGGCGCTGTTCGCATCCCTCTCGATGTTGCCGATGGCCTCACTGTAGGTCTTGGTGGCCGTGTCAAAACCGAAGGAAATCTCAATGTTCTCATTCTTTAGGTCACCGTCAATCGTCTTGGGGCAACCAATGACCTGTATTCCCCCATTGGTCCGGGCAAAGTACTCGGCAAGAACAGCTGCATTGGTGTTGGAATCATCCCCTCCTATGATGACGATGGCGCTGATGTCATGGCTTTTGCATACCTTGGTGCAGAGCTTGAACTGTTCTTCTGTCTCGAGCTTTGTCCTGCCGCTTCCGATGATATCGAACCCACCGGTATTACGGTAATTGGCAAGCAGGTCCTCGGTGATTTCAATGTAAGAGTCGCTGGTGATGCCACTGGGACCTCCAAGGAACCCATAGAGCTTGCTTTCCTTGTTTGCCGCTTTCATTGCATCATAGAGGCCCGCGATGACATTATGTCCCCCGGGGGCCTGTCCTCCACTGAGGATCACTGCGATGTTCCTTTTCCTGTCACCCAGGGGATTCCTGCCTTCTCCTATGACCATCTTGCACATCCCGTAGGTGTGAGGGAACAATTGCTGTATCTGCTTTTGGTCACCTACGCTTTGGGTTTTCTCTCCAGGGAGAGGCATAATCGTATCGATGGGCCTGCGAAGCACTTGAGGCAACTTCGGCCGATAGGCATACCTTATTTTTTGAAGTGTGGAAATATCCATGATTTTCTCCTTTTTTGAAACCTTATACTCTTACATTAAAGGAAAACGTTTCCCAGTTTCAAGCTTTTTGTTGCCACAACAGAGGAGTTCTGTTATACCAAAGGAGTATGAATAGTGATTGGAAATATCAAGATGGTTTTAATACCGAGTATACAAGGGATTCCTACGATGATGCTTCCTGGCAAATTGTTGATTTGCCTCACAACCCAAGTCCGGTCCCGCTTCATTATTTGGATGAGCGGCGGATATGGAGGACTTGTACTTATCGTAAGGCTTTGAAACTTGCCGCCAGAGACGGATGGGAGAATGTGATTCGTTTCAATGGCGTGGGGAACAAGGCGACCCTTTATTTCAATGGAAAGCAATTGTCTGTACATGAGGGGGGGTATACTCCCTTCTCGGTTGTGCTTCCTGATGAGAGCGGTCTGCTATGTGTCAAGGTGGAGACCGAAGAAAACCCCTTGATCCCCCCGTTCGGAGGAGGAATCGATTATCTGGTATTTGGTGGCATCTACCGTACCGTTTCCCTCTTTTCCCGTCCCAAGGATCATATTGAGTTTCTCTCCTGTGCAAGCAGTGATGGTAAGAATGTGGCTGTCAGGGGGAAAACAAACGGGATTCAGTCCAAAAAAGAGTGCCATCTTGTCCTTAAGGATGAGGAGAAAGAGATTGCACAGGTCTCTGCGGTGGTGGAGAAGGGGGCTTTCTCCTATGATTTCGGGTCCTTGTCCTTGGAGCTCTGGGATCTGAAGCATCCAAAGCTTTATACATTGGTGGCCGAATATGAGGGATATGAGACCGTGGTCA
Organism: Sphaerochaetaceae bacterium; assembly: GCA_041670175.1. Classification (GTDB taxonomy): domain Bacteria; phylum Spirochaetota; class Spirochaetia; order Sphaerochaetales; family Sphaerochaetaceae; genus JBAXZS01. The sequence continues at coordinate 11,855 of JBAXZS010000035.1, forward strand.
GCTTCGGTTGCCGAAAAGCGGAGTTCACTTTCAACGGGTTCCTGCTCAATGGAAGGAAGATAAAGCTGGTGGGGTTGAACCGCCATCAATGTTACCCTTATGTGGGTTATGCCATGCCCGAGAACATGCAACGCCATGATGTCGATGTGCTTAAGGGCTTGGGTGTGAACATCGTTCGTACCAGTCATTATCTTGATGATCCTTCCTTTCTTGCCGCCTGCGATGAGAAAGGATTGCTGGTTCTCGAGGAGATTCCCGGTTGGCAGACAGTCAGTGATCATACTCATTGGAGAGAGCTTTGTGTCAGGAATGTCTCCGATATGATTACAAGGGATGTCAATCATCCCTCCATAGTCCTCTGGGGGGTGAGAATCAATGAATCCCAGGATGATGATGCTCTGTATGCAAAGACCAACGAGGTCGCTCATGAGCTTGACCCTGTCCGTCAGACTTGTGGTGTCCGTAATTTTACCTTCAGCCATTTGCTGGAGGATGTATACACATATAATGATTTCAGCCATAAAGGGGACAACAGGGGATTGCTGACACCCAAGGTGAATGCTCCTTATCTGGTGACTGAGCATAATGGTCATATGTTTCCGACCAAGCGATATGATCCGCAAAGGGTGCGCACCGGGCAGTTTTTGCGCCATATGAGTGTCCTGGAGAGCGCTTTCAAGGAAGAGCGCATCAGCGGGTGCATCGGCTGGTGCCTGGCGGACTACCAGACACACAGTAATTTTGGCAGCGGGGATAATATCTGTTACCATGGGGTGTGTGACCAGCACAGGGTTCCTAAGTTCGGGGCCTATGCCTATATCAGCCAGCAGGACAAGTATCCTGTGCTTGTGTGTGGCACTACGTTTGACAGGGGAGACGAGATGGCGTCTGAGGGACTGCCTATTGCTGTGGCTACCAATTGCCAAAGTGTGAGGCTGTATCATGATGGTGTTTTCGTCAAGACCTTTTACCCTGATCGCAAAGGCTATCCCCATGTGCCCCATCCTCCCGTGTTCATTGATGATGTGATAGGAGAAACCATCTGTTCTGAAAATGGGTTTGGGGGACGGGAAGGGCGGAAATTGGCTGGTTTGCTCACCAAGATGGAAACAAGGGGGGCGAGTCTCTCGCTGATTGACAAGTTGCAAATAGGGGCTCTCCTGAAAAGGCATAAGTTGCAGTACAGGGATGCGGTTTTCCTTTCATCAAAGTATACGGGCATTGCGGTGATGAGGAAGGGCCTTTGGAGGCTTGACGGTATCATCGATGACAAGGTCGTGTGCTTTGAATCCTATGGTCCAGACCTAAAGACCGTTATCAAGCTTACCCCCTCAGCGACACGGTTGTCCCTTGGGGATGGCTATCAGGTATGCTCCCTAATCCTTAGTATCGGCAAGGAGGGCATGACGCTACCGTCACCTTTTGCGTTCTTGCCTTATACAGTGCAACTTGAAGGGCCTGTCGCCTTGCTCTCTCCGGTCATGGACTGCACCGAAGGCGGGGTGGGTGGTATCTATGTGCGTACCATGGGGGAAAAAGGCAAGGCAGTAGTCACGGTGACCTGTGATGGACAGGTATATGCTGCGGAGTTGAACATTGAGTGAGTTGAGCCTTTTCATAGATGCCGACTCGGTCCCTGTCTCGATACGTGCGGTGATTCTCCGATGCATAGTGCGACGAGGCTTTGATGCCCTTTTTGTCGCGGACCGTCCCTTGAGGGATGTGTTGCAGGCAAAAGAGGAGCATACGGGTCTTTTACGCAAGGCTGCCAAAGAGGGCGGGCTTGTTGACCAAGATGATTTGAAGGCCATCAAGAGCGGAATAGAGATGGTCACTGTGCCTACCTCAGCGGATAGCGCCGACGACTATCTGGTTGAACATCTTGTCCTTCCCGCCCTGGCCATCACCCATGATGTTCCCTTGGCTGCACGTCTGGTTGAGAAGGGAGCAGTGGTGCTTGACGACCGGGGTGGCGTGTTCACCAGGGAGAACATCGCTCCAAGGCTGTCTGAAAGAAATATTAATAAGCAATTACGAGAATGGGGTATGGAGAACGAGAAAAACATGCGTATGGACAATCGCCAGCTCAAGGCGTTTGCCGATGCGTTGGATCGGACTCTCCATGGATTGACCAAAAATAACCGTTCCCCCGTATAGGGGATATGAGAAAACAAGTTGTTGCCATATGCCTGCAAGATCAGGATACCTCATTTTTCAAGTTTCGTTTGAGTCATCTTCCTTGTGTCGAGGCAGAATTGATCCCTTGGGATCCCCATGTGATAGCGGAACGAAATGAGTACGAGTTAGGCTTGATTCGTTGCAGCCATCCCTTGCAATTGTTTAAGGAAATTCCCATTGCCTGCGAGTTGTTCTCTTTTCCCTTGTTGGTAATCGTGGATGACATCAGGACCCAGATGCTGCTTCTTGAGGGGCATGATCGGCTTTGGTATATTGATGGTTCCTGTGATGATGATGATTTGGAGGAGAAAATTCTGGACATCTGCAATGGAGGTATGAAGTTGCAGCAAAACCAGGTTTCTCTTACCCGAAGAGAAAAGGAGATTTATCAGTTGATCTATGCAGGATACACCATCCAGGAGATAGCCTATAGTCTGAAGATATCCCCCTCGACGGTCAACGCCCATAAGAAGAAACTGTTCGCCAAGTTCAAGGTCCATTCCGCTACACAGATGATAGCCGCCAGTGCTGACATGATGTATCAGGCCTGATTTTTTACTTCAATACCCGCCTTTTGTGCATGGCTCGTCTGTATCTCCCTGCGTATGTGGTATTTCTTCCCTTCCTTCAGGAAACGTGTACCGGTCTGCTTGAAATGAAACGGTACCTTTTTCTCGATGCATTGCTCTTTGAGGGAAAGCACCCATGAGTAGTCGCAAAGTTGTGCGTTGCTCCTCAACAAGATAGACGTCCAACGAACGGGGAATGTCGCAATCAATTGAGTGGTTTGAATCTCAGTGGCAAACACAGTAAGACCGCAGTCTAGTGTACAGACAAAGCAAAAAATTCTGATCTCGCCGGGCGAGACTGTGCTAATGCGGCTTCCTGGGATGGTCTTACTTGAAGAATGCAAGGTTTATTGTGGAATAGGAAAAACAGATAAACGTCAATAAATACCTCGGAAAAGGCACTGGTTCCTTACAGGACCCGCTATAACGTTTTGAAAGCATCATAAAATTTATAGAGTCAATTTCAAAATAGATTCTTGTATCTCAAGAGTGAATAAATATACAAATCTACTAGCGACCTGATTCAGCTTCACAGAAAGCCCCAGGATTCGGGGAATATTGTTGAAAAACAGGTAG
>JBAXZS010000036.1:0-14771 GCA_041670175.1 Sphaerochaetaceae bacterium
ATTGGGAAGTGGCATCATGCCACTGGTCCCCAAAGCAAAAACTTCAAAATTCATGTTACCAGTATACTTAAAACTGAGCTTGTTGCAAGACGGGTATTTTTTTGACAGAACGTAATGAGATCAATGTGCTGAGGACTGAGAGAGCAAAGAGAAAAAGAAGCACAAGAGACAAAGGTCTGAAAGGAACAACAAGATCAAAGGTAAGCAAATAGTAGGAGAGTGCGCTGATATCCTGTTTTTGTAAAAACAAAAGCACTGGATGAAAGAGTTTTGTCAGCAGCAGGCCCAATGCCGTACCGAACACCACAGCGGACATGGTCACAAGAACAATACTCAATAAATAACCTTTGATAATCTTTTCATCAGGAGCCCCCAGCAACTTGAGAGTCGATATCTCTTTCCTATGGTCATTAATCAAGGACGAAGCGAACTCACTCACAAAAAAAGCGCAAAGAAGCGCAACCACAAGGAAAACCCCCACAACGGCATTCTGGCTAGTCATGAGATTGTCATACATATCCCGATTCTGATCATACCAAGCCGAGACGTTATATCCTTGTTCCTTCAATTGGGTCTTGACCTTCTCGATATCCTTTCCTGCAAGAATCAATTCCGTTCGCATTGGAAAATCAAACCGCCTCAACTGATCATAAGGGAAGAACACCAGGGAATCATCCAATTCCTTGTATCCACTGTCATAGAGGGAACCGACAACACAGAGGACAGGTTTGAAGGTCCCTTCATGGATGATGAGCAACATGGTCTTGTCGCCAAGCCTGAGATCAAGTTTTTTCGCCAGGCTCTGGGATATCATCACCGAGGGAAGGGAACTTGCCAGCTCCTCTTTTTTTAAGGTTATCTCCTTAAGCCTTTCCTCAGTGAAATATCCTTCCTTGATTCCCTTCACTGCGACAGTCTGGGTCTCCACCTGCCCGTACATCAAGGCAGTGCAATAAAGAACCTCTTGTGCCTGTATTCCCTCCATAACAGGTACTTTCCCTTCAACTGCAAGATGACCATTGCCAAGCAACGCATATTTGTTTGCAATGCCACTGCTCATCGAATAGACAAAGGTCAGGGATACGGTCACCAGGGAAGCGACGACAAGAATCAAGAAAAACTGGCTCCTCAATCGCTTGTCAAGCAGTCTTTTATGTGCAATGAGGGAAACAAAGGTCTTAGGCATCTTGAAACAGCCTTTTATCATGCAAACGATAAAGATGATCACATCGTCTCGCAAACGCAAGGTTATGGGTGGCAAGCATCAATGCCACCTTCTCTTCCTTTACCAAGGAAAAAAGCAATTCCTCCACCATCGCGGCATTTTCCTCATCAAGCGAGCCGGTGGGTTCATCTGCAAATAGGACTTCAGGAGTATTGGCCAGAGCGCGGGCTATGGCGACTCTTTGTCTCTCTCCTCCGGATAGTTGGCTGTTCTTATGATCCATGCGATTTCCCAGGCCTACCAAAGCCAATAGCCTGGTTGCATTCATCCTTGCATCCTTTTCCTTTTTGCCATTGATAAGAGGAGCCATCATCACATTTTCCAATGCACTGAAATCATTCAATAACAAGCTGTCCTGAAAAATAAATCCCATTTTTTTGTTGCGAAGCGCACAAAGTTTCTTATCAGAAAGTACGCTGATATCCTCTCCCTCAAACAAGACCGTACCATTATCATAATCAAGCAGGGTGGCACAAATTTCCAGAAAGGTGCTTTTACCGCAGCCGCTGTTTCCCACAATGGCCACACTCTGTTCCTTGTACAAGGAGAAATCAACAGCATCAAGGATTGTCAGTTGTTGATCTTTTGTCTCAGGATAACTTTTTACCAAGCCTTTTATCTCAAGTAGCACATCAGATTTTATCATCATGAAGCATCTCCATTATGGGGCATGAGAGTATTTTCTTCGTTCCCAGATAGGAAAACAACCAGGTTCCGACCAATATGAAGCCACAGACAAGCACCAATGGTCCAAGGGCAATATTCAGCGAGAGATCGCTACTGACTATACTCACATACCTTGAAAGAAAGAAAAAGAGTCTGGGAGACATTGCAACCAAAAGATAGGAGAGAGAAATCCCCGCGATAATTCCGATAATGGAAAAAAGCAGGCTTTGTCGCAGGAATATGAGAAGAATCCGTTTTTTTTCCAGTCCCATGGTCCGGAGCATGCCGATTTCCTTCTGCTTGCATTCAAGAAGGCGTTTGCAACTTGTACGAATGGAAAGGATGACTACAAAAACCATCAGGTAAAAAATGAATTGCATCAGGACCTGCTCAAGAAGCAGCGCACTACACAACGAGGCGTTCATCTGCTTATAGGTGACAGGATGAAGTGAAGGATCAAGAGCGTTGACTTGGCTGACGGCCTTCTCAACCATGGTCTTGCAATATACTCCCACCTGGTATTTACAATCAAAGGATTCCGCATTTGAAATATCCATGACAAAGGTATTCGAGTTGAACTGCCCGTAAGGGGTATAGAACACTCCCCCAATAGTATAGGTGGAGGTAAAGGGAACAACCCTCGCCTGTTTGCCTTTTTTCAAAGTGGTTATCCTGACAACTGAATGGAGGGAAGATGAGAGACTCATGAGCGCTGAATAGGAAAAATAGGGACCTGAGCCATCTTTTCCAATCAAGTCAATTTTTTTCGCCCCCGGTCCGTTGATATCGAGGAAACGGATCCTTCCCATGAGCGTAAGCCCGGCGTCTGTAGTGACAAGAGCCGGGCACTGGGCGAAGACAAAACAACTTTCAATCTCTGGCAGGGATTGAAGCTTTGCGACAATCTCTGCTCCCTTGGTCAAGGAATCAGCGTCAATGACAGCATCGTAGCTTTCATAGCGACGAATATCATCAATACGGTTGTTTGCCAAACTTTGCATAAAGGAAAGTACCATTGTCATGGCGACAACACATACAGCCACACTGATGCATATCCGTATGTTATCCCGTCTATGTCTGTTATCCTTTGAGAATCCATATCGCTGGGAAATACGATTCACTATGTTCATAGGTATCTCACAGAGGCTACTGCTTTGCCATCGTTCCTATAAGTGACCTCGGCATAGGGTTTGCCATTGTTATACACAGTCTCGATCTTGCTTCCCTCATTTGTGATCACACTGCTCTTGATAGGCAGCCCCTTCTTTTCCTGATATGTTTTTGCGACTTTTCCTTTGTCATATATCACTGTGGTAACCAGAAGGGAAACATCAGTGGTTGTTTTCTTGGTAATCAAGCCATCCTCATCATAGTCGTAGGTTATCTCGGATTTCTTTTGTCCATTCTCAAGCAAAACCTCGGAGGCCAGTCTTCCGAGTGCATTGTAGGTCTCGACTGTTGTGATATCGCCTTTCGTCTTGGTATGGGTAAGCTGTCCTTGCTCATTGGAGCCTATCCGTGGCTGATCCTCAAAAGAAGTGGCGTATTGCCTGAGGACAAAATCACCGTTGACCCTCTCATACTTTTCAAAGAAGGTGCCATCTGAGGTTGAGAACCATTGGTCCTGTCCGTAATAGGTTGTACTGTTGTCCTTTCCAACTTCCTGAACCGAGGAAAGTCTTCCTGTTGCGATATTATAGCAATACCAGCTGATGCTCTCCACTTGTCCGGCAATGGAAGATACCACTTTCTCAAGACGATTGCCACTATCATAGGAATAAGTTGTGAGCTTGTCTTCCTCAATCTCGCTCATCAATCGTCCATTCTTGTAGTACCTGATGGTTGATTGTCCTGTGAACAAATCCTTGACAATCTTCTCGTCTGCTGTTTCCTCAATCGTTTGTATTTCCTGTCCGTTCTTTAGTACTGTTCTTGTATTGCCTGAGACGGAGAGTTCATATTCGGATTCCTCACCTTTTTGCAATGGGCCCTTATCCTGCCCCAGGATGTTGGATTTATGCAAAGCACTTCCCCACACCTGGGAGCTTAGAGCCAACATCGCAAGAAAAGCAAGAAATGAGCTCCTCATTTATCCCCCAGCCCTACCAAGGTATTCAAAAACTCTTCCTTATTGAAAGGATGCAGGTCCTCATACCCTTCCCCAGTACCGACAAATGCAATCGGCACATGCAGTTTCTCTCCAATCTGGAGTAAGGCGCCTCCCTTGGAAAGGCTATCGTATTTGGTAAGAATCAAGGCGTCAAGAGGTACTGCGGCATTGAACAACTCGGCTTGGCTCACTCCATTTTGCCCGGTAGTGCTGTCAATGACAAGAAATTTCTTGTAATGTACCGCATCCAAGCCTCTTCCTTTGATGATTTTGTCAATCTTTGCAAGTTCTCTGACCAGATTCTCTTTATTATGCATACGTCCAGCAGTATCAACAAGGACAAGGTCCTCTCCTTTGGTCTTTGCGCTTGTGATTGCATCATAGACCACACTGCCCGGGTCACTTCCATTGCTTTGCTTCACAATCCTTACCCCAAGACGTTGCGCATGGATGTCCAGCTGATCAATCGCCGCAGCGCGAAAGGTATCGGCGGCACAAAGAAGTACCTGATGGCCTTGCCTCACATAATACCGGGCAAGTTTTGCAATGCTTGTGGTTTTCCCCACTCCATTGACACCAAGAATCAACCATATTGTGGGCTGTGATGCATCGAACTCGGGGGTATATGTCTCAATCTTATCCATGAGTATTGATTTTACAAGTTTTTGCAAATCTTCCTGGCTCTTTGGTTTCTCGCTTTTTGCTCTCAGATGCACCTCGTTGCTTATGTAGGAAGCCATGGAAGGTCCCAAATCCCCTTCAATCAGGAAATCCTCCAGCTCAGAAAAGAATTTCTCATCAAATGTCCGTATTCCAAACAACGCCTTAAGTTTTGCACCAAACTCTTGTAACATTTTTTTTCCTTTTATATTGTTGTGATGACACTATGGGTATACTCAATGGCATCGTGAAGAAAGTGCAAGGCAAAAACGCCTGTAGCCCCTTGAGCCGCCACATAGAGAGCTTGGGTAAACACATTACTATTCCCATATACCTCAAATAACGTGGGATATAGCAAAGTCAGCCCTATTGAGAATATCAAGTTACGGAAACTCAGATAAAATTCATTCTGTTGATCCTTGAGAAGCTTGTCGTCATCAAGCCATGAGGGACGAAGATCAAAGCTTATCAAGCTTCTACTCTCATTAAGTTGCACAATTTGATTTACAAATCCTTTTTTTCTTGCCTGGAATAATACAGGAATCTGTAATTCCTGAAGGGTCATGGCGCTGTTGTTCCCTATCACTTCCCCTTCTTTGTACCATGATACCAACCCGCTATGGGAGATAAGGGAAATGGGAGGAAACACAATCTGTTGCAAGCTTGCACCCACCTCAAGGCTTTGGCCGGATTTCACCTCGATCTCCTTACTTTGACCTATCCGTCCGAACGCGGAGAGAAACAAGGAATGCTTGCCCTCAGGCAAAAGCAAAAGATTATCAATCAAGGGCCTTGCAACATCATCGGCTGAGACATACAACGAAGGAGGTGTGTCAATAAAGTGAAGTACTCCAAGACTCTTATCAGTGACACACTTGGCCAAGGAAAGCAAAAGTTCCCCTTGGAAACCAAAATAATCACTCTCAAGGCTGATCTTATCAAATATAACCGAGGAGGTATCGGAACTCCGTACGTAATATCTTATGATGACATGCTCATAATCCGACAATTTTGAACAGTCGACAAGAAGCAAGGCATCATAATCATATGCATCACAAAACCACCGATAATACCCATGGGAAAAAATCGTGCAAAGTTTGTCCGAAGCATCCACTTTCGTGAGCTTGATGGGAGAATCAGCAATTATCCGCTTGGGGATGTCTATTGTTTCTTGAACATACGTCCCTGCTTCTTCCTTCAAGTACGCCTCATGCCGGTTTTTCCAAATCTCAAGTAATTTCTGATTATAGGCCACCTCATATGCGAAAGCATTATCAAAAGGGGTATCTTTTTCATAGGAGACAAGTACCCCTTGTGCATTACGCTCTAAAAAAGCCATGAAGGAAGGATTGCTCCCATTCATGTCAATCAATGCCATTTGATAGTCACGGGCAAAGAGCGTAAGGGGAGACAGGAAGAATAAAAGGAAAGTAAGGATAGTGGCTTGCCTTATCCTACTCAAACGGCAACCTCCTGCTGCTTGTTCCAAGAGAGATAGCATTCGATGAATTGTTCAATATCCCCATCCATTACCGATTGGATATTACCTGCGGTGTACCCGGTACGATGGTCCTTGACCATCGTATAAGGTTGGAATACATATGACCTGATTTGAGAGCCCCAGGAAATATCCTTTTTAGCGATAGCGTTCTTTTGATGTTCTTTTTCCCGTTGTTTCTCGTAGTATTCATACAAGCGGGAGCGTAGCATCTTGAAAGCAACATCCTTGTTCATGTATTGAGACCTTTCATTTTGACATTGGACAACGATTCCTGATTCATAATGGGTGATACGCACTGCGCTATCCGTCTTATTTACATGTTGTCCACCAGCTCCTCCGCTACGATAGGTATCCAGTCGGTAATCCTCCGGCTTGATAACTATCTCGATGTCATCATCCAATTCAGGAGAGGCGTAGACTGAGGAAAAAGAGGTATGCCTTCTTTTGGCTGCATCAAAAGGACTGATACGTACCAGGCGATGCACTCCAGCCTCTCCCTTGAGATATCCAAAGGCATAAGGCCCGGTCACCTTAATCGTGCAGCTCTTGATACCACCTTCGTCTTCCAAAGTGTCAAGTATCTCAGCCTTGAATCCATTTCTCTCACAATAACGAAGATACATGCGCATCAGCATGCTGGACCAGTCGCAGGCCTCAGTACCACCTGCTCCGCTATGGATGCTCAAGAAGCAGTTGTTCTTGTCGAACTTACCTGACAGCAACGTCTTGAGTTTTAGGCGCTCGTATTCCTGAGCAAGTTCCTGTATCTGGGAATCAAGTTGTGCCTGATCTTCCTCGTTATCCTGCTCATTTGCATACAGGCCAATTAATTCTTCAGTTTCTTTGACTTTCAGATACAGACTTTTCCAAGGGATATAGGAATCCTTTAAATCGGAAATAGTAGCAAATATTTTATTCGCCGCATCCTTGTCGTTCCAGAAACCATCACCCGCTGTCTGTTTTTCTAATTCGCTTATCCTCTGGCCTACATGAGAGTCTTCAAAGACGCCTCCATTCGGTATAAGCTTCTTCCTTAATGGTCTCAAACTGTGCTTTATTCTGGATAAACATAATCAACTCCTCAGTTATTTTTTTTCAATGCGAAGCCCTATGGTCAGTGTGACGCTCTCCATGCTTAAAAGGGAGACGGGCCAAACAGGAAACAAGAGCACATGTTCAAAGAAGTTCTCTTGCACCCCCATGACGGTCTTTGCTTGTATGGTATAGTCTTCTTTCAATAACGTAAAGGCACAATCACCAAAAAGCGTCAGGGTTGTCGGTCCAAGGATTCGCGCAGAACGGACATCCTCAACGATTACTTCCCTTTCGTTATAAGGTTTGGTCTTCTTTGTGCTCCAATCTGTGATATTGAATGAAAGGGAATCCTTCTGTGGAATGACAGAAAGGGGCACACACATTCCGTATTGCTTCTTCACAGTCTCCTTGCCGGTATTTGACAATGTCACTTCGACAAGAACAGTATTTTGTCGGAACTTGTATTGCTTGGAGATGTTGAGTGAGGCATCGACTTTTGTGATGAACTCCCCATGGATACTATTGCGGGAAAACACTGTGTATTGTGTCTCGGCTAAGTTCTCAATGTTTTTTGAGGAAAGAGAGAAATCCGACAGTGGAGAACCGCTATCCATCAGCACATCAGAGAATATCCGTAACAATTTGCCATTAGTTGCGTTATGGATCGCTGTGGTGGTCCCGCATCCCTTCATCGGGGTGAAAGCACCACCGAAGTTCGTGAGAGTGGGAAGATGGATCAATTCAGAGAGGCTTCCCCCGACAGGGGACAACACTGACGACAGGTTCTTCCCCATATAAAGATATTCGTCAAAACCATCCCTGTCATAATCATAAACAGAGGGAAAGGAAAAATCTTTCTGGCTGCATAGGAGCACCTGCGCCTCATACAGGAGACGATAGAACAGTTGCCTTACAGGCACTCTGAGCATCGAGGCGTTACTATCCATCACATAAGGATTTCCCATCCCGCATTTGGTAAGCAACTTCTCAAGTTGTTTCTTCACATCTTTGTTTTTCTTGTAGGTCTTAGCTATCTCTATAAAAGTAGAGAACCGGTTATAGAGGTAACTTGAGCTTTGGTCATTGATAAACAACGAATTAAAACAGGTCAGTCCGAAATGGTTGCAATCATAGCCATACCATCCATCGCATTGATATCCTTTGCCGACAGGAAGATCGTACTCATTGGTTCCAATGCTTTTTTGGGAAAGCAACATGGAAAAAAACTGTGCAATCTGCTCATTCGGGATATCCATAGTGCAAATCTGGTCAAGATTAAGGAAGGCCACCATGGTGTCTTGGTTACCTTTTGTGACAATCCCTTCGATTTCTCTATAATACGAATTGAATGAGATTTCAGCCGAGGAAAGACGGCTGGTCAGCAAACCGATGGTTTTATCAATGGGAAATATTTTGATGGATTTATCCAATTCCTGCATGATGAACGGTATTTTTTCATCGATTGAACAACTACCGCTACAAGGACTGATGATCAGCGACTCAATATCACAAAGAGACAAGGTGCTCAGATAATAGGGAGAGAATACCTGAGAATAACAAAACAGGGTATTCGTACGTTGTCCGTATCTCCGTCGTAACTCGGTGGTGCTTCTCTCAATCTGTGCACCGCGTTCCTTTGAGGGAAGGAGGGAAAGAATCCCTTGGTAATAAGTACTTCCCACAAGATTGATCCGTCCCTTTTTCACCAAGTCGGCAATAAGCATATTGACTTCCGGGTGGTTGACATCAAACCATTCAATCTCAGCTCCACTAAGACAAAGGGAAAAGACAGAATCCTCCCTATGGTAGAGCAAAGTCAGGATTGGTTTGAGTATCTGATCCAGCACCCGTTCGAAAACAGATGCTGGTGATCCAAAACCAATCTGGCTATACCCCCCAAGGATGAATCTCATTGGTTGCTATCTCTTTGAAATAACTTTAGCAGGACAAGCCTCCATTGCAGCCTCCGCTTGGTCATGCACTTTACTTTGGTCGAAGGTTGAGAGGAAACTCTCCACTGCGAAACCACTGGTCGGGAATTTTACCTGACAAATCTTGCAACCTATGCAACCGACGGAACACTGCTTGCGAACTTTCGCACCAGGCTCGTGACTTGAACAATCGACTACATACTCACTATCAGCATACATCATTCTGATAACACCAGTAGGACATACGGTGGTACATTTTCCGCAACCGATACAGGACTTTTCCTCAACAACGATATGCCCCTGGTCATTCTTGGAGATTGCTCCCACAGGACAAACCGCAATACAGGAGCCAAGATGCAAACATCCAGTTTTACAGGCATTATCGCCACCAAAAAGTAATGCGGCGCTGTTGCAATCAGAAAGACCCGAATAGGTATAATCCTTTGCAGTCACCTGGCAGTCACCCTTGCAAAACACATGTGCGACCTTCCGTCTCTCACCACTTGATTCAACGGATTTCCCCATAATCTCGGCCATCTTGACAGCCAATGCGTTTCCCCCTGGATTGCAAAGACCTATTTCGGCACTTCCATGGGCAACCGCATCGGCATAGGCGATACAACCTGCAAAGCCACAACCACCACAATTTGCTCCCGGCATAAGGGCCTCAATCGCAATTTCCTTCTCATCTTTATGGACAGCAAGTTTCTTTTCGGCCCAGGAAAGACCAAAACCAAAGATGGCACCAAGCACTGAGACAACTATAACGGCAAAAAGAATTTCCATCTTGATCCCCCCTACACCAAATGCAGATTCGTCAGCAACGATTTGTCAAAGGCCATGAAAGCCAAAGCCATGAGACCAGCGGAGACGAAAGCGATTGGCATTCCCTTGAAAACTTTCGGGACAGGCTTGTAATCAAGCCGCTCACGAATATTGCTCATGAGAATCATGACCAAAGTAAAACCAAGCCCTGCAGCCAGACCCGCAAAGAAACTCTGCAATGCGTCGAAATTATTGGTAATATTAATCAATGCAATACCAAGAACCACACAATTCGTGGTAATCAGGGGAAGGTAGATACCCAAGGCCTTATACAAAGGAGGACTGATTTTCTTGATGACCATCTCAACAAGCTGGACCAGACTGGCAATGACCAAAATGAAACTCAGGGTCTCAAGATATTCCAAATTCAATGGCACCAGGAGATATTGGTTGACAGCCCAGCAAATGACTGAGGTGATGGCAGTGACAAAGGTGACGGCCATGCCCATCCCTATCGCATTCTCGCTATTCTTCGATACCCCGATAAAAGGACAAAGCCCCAAAAATTGTACCAATATAAAGTTATTAATGAAAATATAGGTTAATAATATGGCTAATATGCTCATCTTACTTGTCCTTCTTTCGGTTCATGAATACATCAAATATTGCTTTGAGGTATCCCATCAGGAGCAACGCCCCGGAAGCCAGGGCCATAACCCTGACCGGGTAGGTATGCAGGACCGGAACATTGATGACCCCACTCCAGGACCCGACGGGGAACAGAGTGATGGTCCCATTGCCAAGTACTTCACGAATCAAGGAAATCAGTACCAGGTTCATAGTCAGCCCCAACCCCATTCCAAGCGCATCCAGAGCGCTATCAAGTACTCCATACTTTGAGGCGAAAGCCTCCGCTCTCCCAAGGATGATGCAGTTTACCACAATAAGAGGAAGGTACACACCCAAGGACGCATACAAAGAGGGAACAAATGCATGCAAAAACATCTGAATCAAGGTCACCAAGGCACTTATTATCACAATATAGGCTGGAATATGGATACTGTCGGGAATCACTTTTCTCAATGAACTGATAATGATGTTGGAGAAGAAAAGCACAAACAACGCGCTGAGTCCCATACCAAGGCCATTGGAAACCTGGGTTGAGACCCCGAGTGTAGGGCAAAGTCCCAGTACTATCACAAATGTCGGGTTCTCTTCAAGAAAACCTTTGGTAAATTCCCGAAGATGGTTTTTGCCACTCATTTTGCACCTCCCAACTTCTTGGCATACTCACTGCCATAGGCCAAGGCCTTGCTCACACCGCCAAAGGTGACGGAGGCGCCGCTGACGGCATCGCTATCTTCCTTTGAAAGCATGGATTTGCTTGTTGGAACTGGTATTGCCAGCCCTGTTCCTACAAACTTCATCATATACCAGCTTTCCTCGCTTTTCTTCCCGAGACCAGGAGTCTCACTATCACTAAGCATTTTTGCACCTAGGATTTCTCCTGTCAATTTATAGGAACCCAACAAGGTGAATTCACCACCATATCCACTACCTTTCAATATGAGAATCGCTCCGACCTGTTTTTTATCCTCTGTAAGTGGATAATACCCAACCACGGTCTTGTCATTGGAGAGAGCAATGACAGATTCTATCTGATAGCCATTCGCCAAAGGATTGAGCGCATCCTCCTGGGCCTGTGCGTCATGAGCAGCAATCACAGGAGCTGTTATGCTGTTCGCATAAGCAAGGATCAGTGCACAGATCGCACAAATCGCAAAAAGGATAAAAGCATATCTTAAATTCTTTCTCATGCTTTCGCCTCCTTCTTCGGTTGCTTGACAACCTCTCCAAACTTTCTGTTCTTGATATAACGATCAATCGTAGGGGTCACAATATTCATCAGCAAGATGGACACCGAGACAGCCTCGGGAAGAGCTCCGAAATTTCTCAACAGGAAGGTAAAGAACCCGCAACCAAAACCAAAGACCAACTGCCCCTTGTGCGTTATGGGCGAAGTGACATAATCGGTTGCCATAAAGAATGCGCCGAGAAACAACCCTCCGCTTACAAGCGGCATCAATATCTCACCATGGAAGACTCCCAGACCAGCTTTCATACCACCAAAAATCCAATTGAGAATAGCGACGGTACCAATGAAAGAAACGGGAATATGCCACGTGATAACCTTGCTCAGAATCAGGACTATACCCCCAAGGAGCAACAACAAGGTACTCACCTCCCCGATACAGCCACCGACATTCCCAAAGAAGGAATCGACCGTATAGGGACTAATATGCAGAGCTTGACCGACACTCTGGGCAAATCCCGTTACTGGATAGTTTCCGCTTGCCAGCAACTGGCTACTGGTCGACAATGATTCCGCTGTCCTTGTCTTAAGATAGGTAAGAGGAGTGGCTCCGCTGAGCGAGTCAACCATACTTGCATCCAAGAGCCTTTGCAGGCAACGGGGAAGCTGGAAAGTGCTCATCGCACTGGTAAAACTAAAAAATACAAACACGCGTCCGCCAAGAGCGGGGTTCGCCCAATTGGCACCCAGACCTCCAAAAGTCCATTTCACCACCAGGATAGCAAACAAACTTGCAAGAACAGGTATAAACAAAGCCACACGGGGACTCATGTTCATGCCAACAAGTAACCCAGTAAGAAATGCCGAACCATCCCACAAGGTAGGAGATTTCCTGGCTAGCTGCGTGACAAGATATTCACTAAGCACCGCTGTCCCGATAGAGACCGCCAGCACCAAAAGAGCTCTGAAACCGAAACTGTATACCCCCCAAAGCGCACTGGGTGTCAGTGCAATGCTCACCATCCACATTATGGTGGAGGTGTCGCACTTGGCATGTGTATGTGGAGAAGTCGAAACCGTTAAGATTGGCTGTGTATTCATTATTTCTTCTTCCTCCCCATTTTCTTTCCTGTCTTCATCGCTTGGACAAGTGGAAGATGTGCTGGACAACTAAAGGAACAGCAACCACATTCCTTGCAATCCATAAGATCATTGGCCATGGCCAATGCATAGTCTCCGGCCGTAATGTACCGATACATTCTTGCAGGTTCCAACCCAATGGGGCAGGCGGCAACACATTTCCCGCAGTTAAGGCAAGGAGTCTGCCTTATTGGTTTTTGAGGAGGTAAAGCGAGAATCCCGCTTGTACCCTTGCAGATGGGAGTATCCTGGCTAAAGAAGGCGAAGCCCATCATCGGCCCTCCACTTATCAGTTTCTCAGGTTCGCTCCTAAACCCACCGCAGAAAGCGATAAGGTCGCTTGTTTTTGTACCAATCGGGGCAAGGATGTTCTTGGGATGTGCAATACATTCTCCTGTAACTGAAACAATCCGCTCGACTAAGGGCCTGTGGAATACAATTGCCTGATAAATGGCATTACAGGTACCAACATTACACACAACGGCACCCACATCCAGAGGGAGTTTTCCTGAGGGAATCTCGCGATTGATGGTAGCTTTCAGCAACTGTTTCTCATCACCTTGGGGATACTTCATTTTCAATCCAACAATCTCGATGGGAAGATTGTTCTGTGAGACAATGCCTTTCAGATAGGCGATGCAATCAGGTTTATTGAGCTCGATGCCAACGATAACACGCCTGGCCCGGATTATTTTGGCGGCGATCATCGCTCCTTCCAAAGCCTCAGCTCCATGTTCAAGCATCATGCGATAGTCTGCTGTGAGATATGGTTCACACTCAACCCCGTTAACTACGAGAACATTGACGTCCTTGTCCTTGGGGATCGACAGTTTCACTTGGGCTGGAAAGGTCGCACCTCCCATACCGACAATCCCGTAATCCTTGATTTCAGCAAGAAGCTCTTCTCCGCTCTGCATATGCCAATCGGTTTTCTCTGTAGGCCAAGCCGGCTGCTCTGCATCAGGTTTGATCACATAGGCGTCACAGGAAACGCTATTGGCAAGAGTAACTGCTTTGATGTCGACGATGACACCACTTACGGGGCTATGGACATCCGCACTGATAAAGCCTGATGCCACACCGATCTTTTCTCCCCTGATGACGGTATCACCTTTTGCCTTTGTGGCTTTTGCAGGTGCACCAAGATGCTGGGACAAGGAAACGAGTAATTCCGATGGTAAGGGAAGCACCTCAATCTTTTGTTCTCGACTGAGACTTTTCTTATCATCCGGATGCACTCCACCCTTACTAAACGTAGGTGCTTTCATTGAAAAAACACTCCTTTTAGAAGTAATACAAGAACAAAAAGGAAGAATGGCGATCAAACCATTCTCGTCGTTCATAAACCCTCAATTTTGTTCGGTTTGCATTATATATCAATTGGTTTTTTTCAACAACATGATTCGAGTTGTAAAATTTGCATATACAACAATAACACCAAAAGCCACCAACAACATTACATTTGCTGGCTTATATGAGCAAGTATACTACTTATCATCATACCTAAGAACAATAATCAAATATAATTTGCTTTGTTGATAGTCAAATCAAAACAATGTTCAGATTATTTTCTTGAAATCAAGAGTGGAAAAACAAAAAAAACAAAAAAAGGAAGAATAATCTTTGCTTGCCATTTGTCATGGTAAATGCCAATATGAAGATTATGAATCGGATATTTCGATATGCTTTTTGGAAGATCAAAGGGTCTAAAACACTTGCCCTCGTAGGGAAGAGCGGCACAGGCAAGAGCTTTAGGTCCAAGCTTGTTGCAGAAAAGTATCACTGCCAGCTTATCATCGATGACGGACTTCTCATCAAAGGTGATCGCATCATCGCTGGAAAATCCGCAAAACGGGCAGAAAATGTGCTAGGTGCGGTTAGAGCTGCCGTATTTGATGATGAAGAACACCAAAAACAAGTTGCCG
>JBAXZS010000037.1:0-14533 GCA_041670175.1 Sphaerochaetaceae bacterium
GAAGTTTCCACAAGTTCCACATTGCCCCTCAAAGGGTATCGTGCTATCTTTCTACTATGAAAACTTTACTCAAGAACGCATTGGTCGTACCAATGACAAGGTCTGGCTTATTCGAAATGTCTGATGTGGGAATCGAGGGCAGGAAGATTGCCTTTGTCGGGAAAGCCCCTCTTTCTTTTCAAGCTGACAAGATTATCGATGCACACGATTGCATCATCATGCCTTCGTTGGTCAACGCCCACACCCATCTCTCCATGGAATTGATGCGGAACTACAAGGATACCGCATCCAATCTGATGGCTTGGCTGAATGAAATCTTTCCCATTGAGAACAAGTTGGTGGAAAATGATATCCTCTGGGCATCCAGGCTAGGAGTCTGTGAACTAATCCAGAGTGGTTGCACCCTGTTCAATGATATGTATTTCATGCAACACAGGACAGCCCAGGCTGCCAATGAGGGAGGTATACGCGCCTGCATCGGCATGACGCTCTTTGGTGATGAAGAGGATTCAAAACAACGTCTCGCTCAAAAAAGCAAGGAGACGGCAACCCAGATTTCAGAAAGTGAGGGCCGTCTTCATCTGGATGTCGCACCGCATGCGATTTATACCTGTACAAAAGGAAGCTATCTCTATGCCCATGATTGGGCTAAAGACCATCACTGCCAGCTACATACCCACCTCTCGGAGACGAAAGGAGAAGTTGAGAATTGTGTGAAGGAACACGGGAAAACCCCACTCAACTATCTTTTGGAGATGGGATATTTCAATGACACAAAGCATGTGCTGGCCCACTGTGTTCATCTTACCGAAGACGAGATGGAAACACTTGCCTCGCTGGATGCCTCGGTTGTCAACAACCCCACAAGCAATTGCAAGCTTGCCAGCGGCATAGCTCCTATCGGTAGGATGCTTGGCAAACATATCAATGTGGCCCTGGGAACAGACGGGTCATCAAGCAATAACAATCAAAATATGTTTGAAGAAATGCATGTCGCATCCCTGGTGAGCACAGCCTTGACTGGTGATATCACCTCCCTGCCTCCTTACCAAGTGCTTGAGATGGCTACAATCAACGGAGCAAAAGCATTGGGTTTCCCCGAAATAGGAACCCTCGAGGCTGGTAAAGATGCGGACCTGATCATCATTGACACCCACAAGAGCCACCTGACTCCTCTCAATGACCCGTTCTCCGCATTGGTGTACAGTACCCAGGCAAGCGATGTGGACACCGTCTTCTGCCAAGGAAAGATAGTCATGGAACATCGAAAAATCACAGGAATTGACCTGGACGAGACGATAAGGCAAACTGAGATTTGTTGGCAGGACATCAAGTCACGCTAAAGGATTAGGATTATGGATGAGACCTTTATTACTTTGGAATTTAAAAATGACCAATTGGTCCTGATTGACCAAAGGGTGTTACCCACCCAATTGACCTACTTCACCTGCAAGAATTACCAGGATGTCGAATTTGCCATCCGTGACATGGTGGTAAGAGGAGCGCCTGCTATTGGTGCTACTGCGGCCTATGGCTTCTACATGGCGGCAAGAAGCCTCATAGATGGTAAGGATTTTCAAGCAAGGCTCTTTGAGGCAAGCGATTTTCTCAACGCCGCACGCCCTACCGCAGTCAATCTCCATTGGGCCCTGAACCGTATGAAAGAAGCCTATCTCAAGGTTTATAAGGAAAAAAAGCAAACCATCCTTGAGACATTGAAAAGCGAAGCGGACAAGGTGCGTAGCGAAGATATCGCCACCAACAAGGAAATGGGAAGAATAGGCAATGCGGTGATTCCTCTGCATGCACACATCCTCACCCACTGTAATACAGGCGCTCTTGCAACAGCTGGATGGGGGACAGCCCTTGGGGTTATCAAGACTGCCTTCTTTGACCATAAGGACATCTTTGTCTATGCTGATGAAACCAGACCGCGACTTCAAGGAGCAAGGCTTACCGCCTGGGAGTTGACCCAGGCAAAGATTCCTTCAAAACTCATCCCTGATAGCGCGGCAGCCACGCTTATCCGTGATGGCAAGATTGACTGTGTGATCCTTGGGGCTGACCGGATCGCAGCCAATGGGGATTTCGCCAATAAACTTGGTACCTTCGCACTCTCGGTAATCTGTAAATTCTATGGAGTGCCCTTCTACAGTGTCGCACCGGTATCCACAATTGATTTCTCAATCGCCAGTGGCAAAGAAATCCCTATCGAGGAACGAGACAGCAGCGAGGTCACCCACATCGGCGGAGTGCAGATCGCACCCACAGGAATGGATGTCTACAACCCGTGTTTCGATGTGACACCTCATGAGAATGTGACTGGTATCATTACCGAAAGAGGCATCATTCGCCCTCCTTTTGTGGAGAACATCGCACGGCTGAGACAAGGTGAACGGCTCGATTAGAAATATCAAGAAAAATCAACGTAGGTCAAAAATTTTTAAATCCACAAACAAATAATTTTTGGTTGTGGATTTTTAATTTGTTATATCAAAATAAATTAAATATTAAAAAGCTTTTTGAGGCTGTTTGTCTCTCTGAAGATTTTATCCTTTTGTACTATTCCGAATTTTCTTAATTTGCTATAGTCTATGCATATTTTGTATTTTTATGTAAAAAGGATGTACCAATAATGCATGAAGTAACACAAAAAGTATTGAACCATATGGTTCAACTTGACCCCAACCAACCGGAATTCCATCAGGCGGTGACTACTTTCATGACCTCCATTGACAAGGTCGTTGAGGACATGCCACAAATTACCTATCATAAAATCCTTGACAGGATAGTTGAGCCGGAACGCATCATACAATTCAGGGTACCATGGATTGACGATGATGGGGTATTACAACTTAATCGTGGATTCAGAGTCCAAATGAACAGCGCCCTTGGTCCTTACAAAGGCGGACTAAGATTCCATCCATCGGTGAATTTATCCATATTGAAGTTCCTTGCCTTCGAGCAGACATTCAAAAACAGCCTTACAGGACTTCCGATGGGAGGTGGCAAGGGCGGAAGCGATTTCAACCCAAAAGGCAAGAGTGACAGCGAGGTTATGCGGTTCTGCCAGAGTTTCATGACTGAACTCTTTCGTCACATCGGGCCAAATACCGATGTTCCTGCTGGTGATATTGGGGTTGGCGGAAGGGAAATAGGATATCTGTTCGGGCAATATAAGAGATTGACCACCACCTTCACAGGAGTGCTTACTGGCAAGGGACTTTCCTTTGGCGGCTCAAACATCCGCCCTGAAGCGACAGGTTATGGCCTTGTCTACCTTGCTGATGCGGTCCTCAAAGGGGAAGGAATGACACTGAAAGGGAAAACCTGCCTGGTCAGCGGAAGTGGAAATGTGGCCCAGTTCACTACTGAGAAACTTCTTCAGCTCGGGGCAAAGGTCATTTCCTTGAGCGACTCAAGCGGCATCCTCATTGACAAGGAAGGCATCGATGAGAAGAAACTTGAATATGTTAAAATATTGAAGAACGTCAAGCGAGGAAGGATCAAGGAATATGCAGAGGTGTATAAAAACACCACCTACATTCCTCATGACGGACAAGAACCGAGCAATCCACTTTGGGAAATTAAAGCAAATCTTGCTTTTCCTTGCGCCACTCAAAACGAAATCAACGAACTTGACGCGAGACATCTGATCTCAAACGGGATTGTCCTGGTGGCAGAAGGGGCCAACATGCCCAGCACGAGGGAGGCGCAGAGGCTTTATCACGAAGCGGGGATTTTGCATCTTCCCGCAAAGGCAGCAAATGCTGGCGGGGTAGCTGTCTCAGGTCTTGAAATGAGCCAGAACAGCGAAAGACTGATATGGACAAGGGCCCAGGTTGACCAGCAATTGAAGTCAATCATGGAAAACATCTACAAGAACATGAGTGAATGTGCGATCAAGTATTCTGAGAAAAACAACTTTGTCGATGGCGCCAACATCGCCGCCTTCCTGAAAGTCAGCGATGCTATGGTCGCTCAGGGTTACGTGTAGATTCAAGCTGGCCATTTGGCGGAGGCTAATACCTCAGATTGTCAAATGGCCTGATAAAACAGCCTAGGAAGCATCCCCAGGCTATTGGTTTTATTTCACCAAGATCCTAAAGAAGCGCTTTTTCCCTGCCTTGAGCAACAACTCGCCATGCTCATCCAGGAACGAGCCATCCACTATGGTCTTGACGTCCTCGACCTTCTTGCCGTTGATTGAAGCACCACCTCCCATAACCAACCTCCTGGCATCACTGTTGGTCGTAGCAAGATCCGTGGAAGAAAAAAGGTCAAGGACAGGAATACCCGCCTCAAGCTTTGTCTTCTCCAAGGTCAGGGAAGGCATCCCTTCCCTATTCTCCACGTCAGTTCCCACGGAAGTGAACATGGCCCTGGCAGCAGTTCTTGCCTTCTCGGCCTCTGCCTCACCATGGATAATCCTGGTCTGCTCATAAGCCAGCCGTTCCTTGGCCTCGTTGATATTCACTCCTGGCTTCTCATAGGTCGCAATATCCTCCAGAGGAAGAAAAGTGAAAAGCTTGAGGAAGCGGACCACATCCTGATCGCTGACATTGCGCCAATATTGGTAGAAATCGTAAGGACTGAACAACGTCGGATCTAAAAACACCGCACCTTTCTCACTCTTGCCCATCTTGTGCCCATCGGAACGGGTAATAAGGTGGAAGGTAAGACCATAGCATTCAACACCCTCAATCTTACGAATCAACTCAATGCCAGCGGTGATGTTTCCCCATTGGTCATCACCTCCAATCTGAAGCCGACATCCTTCTCTTTGGTAAAGTGTCAGAAAGTCATAACTTTGCAATAATTGATAGTTGAATTCAATGAAGGAGAGGCCCCTTTCCAACCTCTGCTTGTAAGACTCGAACGTAAGCATATGATTCACACTGAAATGTCGTCCGATAGTCCTAAGAAAATCGATATAATTCAGATTTGTGAGCCAATCCGCATTATTCAGCATCCTAGCCCTGCCGATTCCCGTCCCCGGATGTTCAGAGAAATCCACCACGGTACCAAGCTGATTCTTGATAGACCTGGCATTTTCCCCCACCTGCTCAGGTGTGAGCATCTTTCGCATCTCCGTCTTACCAGACGGGTCGCCAATCATGGCAGTCCCACCGCCGACCAGCGCAATGGGATTATACCCAGCCAGCTGTAAATGATGCATAGCGAAATAAGGAACCATATGCCCTATATGCAAACTCTTGCCCGTAGGGTCACAGCCTTCGTAAAAACTGATCTTCTGCTTATCCATCAGATCACTTAACGCATCAAAATCGGTACACGCCTTGATGAACCCCCGGTCCTGTAAGGTTTGTAGTGCTTGGTTCATCTCCTATACCCTCGTATATTCTTTTGTTGCTTTATGAATCTCTTCAGTCAAATTGGAGATTGGAACACGTTTCTGCTGCATGCTGTCACGATATCGTAAGGTGACCGTGTTATCCTTGAGTGTATCATAGTCAACGGTCACACAATACGGCGTACCTATCTCGTCCATTCGGCGATATCGTCTCCCGATAGCCCCGTTCTGGTCAAAAAAGGTCACAAAATCCTGACGCAACTCATGCTCAAGCTTGTCAGCGAATTCCCCAAGACCATCCTTCTTCACCAAAGGAAGCACGGCAACAGTCACAGGAGCGATGGATGGATGGAAATGAAGCACGGTGCGGATATCACCCTCTGGCATGACCTGCTCATCGTAGGCATCACTCAAAGCCATCAGGACGTTCCGGGTAAGACCAGCGGAGGTCTCCACCACATACGGGATGAAACGGCTATTATCCTCGGGATCAAGATAGGTCATATCCTTTCCACTGAATTTCTGATGCTGTGTCAGATCATAGTCTGTCCTGCTATGTACACCCTCAAGCTCCTGCCATCCCATGGGGAACAAAAATTGGATGTCATATGCATCCTTGGCATAAAACGCCAGTTCTTCCGGCCCGTGCTGATGCCATCTCAGATGATCCAGACGAATGCCCATCTTACCATAGAAAGCCATCCTCTGCTCTCTCCAGTAAGGGAACCATTTCTCATCAGTACCAGGTTTGCAGAACCATTGCATCTCCATTTGCTCAAACTCGCAGGAACGGAAGATGAAGTTCTTGGTGGTAATCTCGTTACGGAAGGATTTTCCAACCTGTGCGATGCCAAAAGGAATTTTCACACGGGAGGACTGCACAACGCTCTTGAAATCCACATAGATGCCCTGCGCCGTCTCAGGTCGAAGATAAATCTGCGAAGAGGCATCACTGGTCGGTCCGATATGAGTCACAAACATCAAGTTAAAGTTTCTTGGGGCAGTGAAACTATCCTTATTACCGCAATTGGGGCATGCTCCGTTCAGGTCAATCTGATCAGCCCTAAAACGGGCATGACAGACCTTGCAGTCAACCATTGGATCTGTGAAATTATTCACATGCCCACTGGCCTCCCATACCTTGCTGTTCATCAGGATGGATGCATCAAGACCAACAATATCATCATGGATCTGGGTCATTTCCTTCCACCAGAAATCACGGATATTATTTTTAAGCTGAACCCCAAGAGGACCATAGTCATAAGCGCCATTAAGCCCTCCATAAATCTCGCTTGAAGGGAAAATGAATCCACGACGCTTACATAACGATACAATTTTGTCCAAGGTAACTTCAGCCATACTACACCTCACTATTTGCTTCGAGATAGGCTAAAGCCTTCTCAAGTCTTTCACTAGTCTGTTCTTGCCCAAGCAAGCGGATAGAATCAAAAAGAGGAAGGCTTACCTGGCTGCCGGTGAGGGCAACACGGATAGGCATAAACACCCCGTTCACCTTGATGCCCAAAGAAGCAGCAAGATCACAAAGTTCCTGTTCTATAACGGCATCTTCCTTTCCGCATCCCAACCCTGCCTCAAGAATGGAAATGCCCTTTCTCATGGTAGTGATGGTCACGTCAAGAGGTATGCCCTTGGCACAGAATTCCTCCTTGGCTGGATAGGTTATCTCAGTAAACAAGAATCGGGAAAGCTCCACCACATCACTAAGGACCTTCATCCTTTCCTTGACAACAGGAGCAAGGATATCAAGCTTGTGCTTTTGTTCCTCAGTAGGAGGATTCGAGAAAAAACCCGCCTTCTCTAGATAAGGAACCAGCAAAGTCTTAAGTCTGCTCTCATCGCAAAGCCTGATGTACTGTCCATTGAACCAGTCAAGTTTCTTATAGTCGAACACTCCAGGGGCCTTGTTGATTTTCTCAAGGCAGAACAACTTCTCAAGCTCTTCCTTGCTAAAGAATTCCTTTTGCCCGTCATACGACCATCCCACGAGACTCACATAGTTCATCAAGGCCTCAGGCAGATATCCTTTCTCACGGAAATCCCTGACTGAGGTGGATCCATGCCGTTTGGAAAGTTTCTGTCCATCCTTGCCCATCACCATCGGAAGATGGCAGTAAACAGGAGGATCCCAGCCAAACGCCTGATACAACAAAATATGCAACGGCCCGGAAGGAATCCATTCCTGGGCTCGCATGATATGGGTGATATGCATCATATGGTCATCAATCACATTTGCAAGATGATATGTAGGGAACCCATCACTCTTGAGAAGAATCGGATCGGGGGACACATCACGGTTGCGACGGGTGATATCACCCATGAGCACATCGGTAAATGTCGTCTTCCCTTCGGTAGGGACCTTCAGACGGATAACCGGTTTGATACCTTGCTCGATGGCGGCATCCTTCTCTCTTTGGCTAAGGTTGAGACA
This sequence comes from Sphaerochaetaceae bacterium, assembly GCA_041670175.1. Taxonomy (GTDB): domain Bacteria; phylum Spirochaetota; class Spirochaetia; order Sphaerochaetales; family Sphaerochaetaceae; genus JBAXZS01. The sequence continues at coordinate 7,764 of JBAXZS010000037.1, forward strand.
ATGCCGGTCATATCCCTGGCATTCACTATGGCTGACGGTCTGTTCTTCCCTCAGCCGTTCAAGGCGCTCCGGCGAACAATAACAATAATAGGCTTTACCATCGTCAACAAGTTGCTGGGCATATTTCTGATAGAGGGCCGTACGTTCACTTTGCACATAAGGCCCATAGGGACCACCCACTACGGGACCTTCATCCCAGGTGATGCCCAACCATTTCAAAGTATCATACAAGTCCTGCAATGAAGCGTCACTGTATCTCTCTTGGTCAGTATCTTCAATACGCAAGATGAATTTCCCTCCGTTCGCACGGGCGAAGAAATAGTTAAACAGCGCTGTCCTCACACCACCGATATGTTGCAATCCTGTCGGGGATGGGGCATAACGAACACGTACTTCCATTAGGAACGCTCCTCAAAAATGATGGTTTAGTTGTATCCGAAAACAGGCTTTGTGGCAACAACACAAGCTACTGTTTGGTCATCCATTCCACAATTGCGCCCATCGCCTTGTTCTGGCTGTTCAAATCCTTATCATAGCACATCAAATGGGAAGCATCAGGAAGATGCAGATGTTCATTCTTGCCAAGGGGTTTGTGGGCGACAAGAATACTTGAGCTCTCCGCAACTGATAAATCCCTGCCCCCACTCAGTGCGAGGGTATCAGCCTTCACCTGAGGTAATGCCTTTTTTGCTTCATTGGCAAGGAGATGCAATTGCCATGATTGCCGTGGATAGCGATAAGACCAATACTCATTACCCAGAAGCTGATCATCCTGAGACGTACCTTCATAGTAGAAATGATAGGAACCATCATGCACCCATTCCGTCTTGATTCTTTTCGGAAGGAAAAATCGTCCAAAACGAAGTTTACCCACAGGAATCACCTTGATATCCAAGGCGGGGGCGATAAGCGCCATACGCTCCACAGGGTTGCGGCTCGCTATCAGGATCGCAACAGGACCTCCCATGGAGTGACCGCAAAGGTACACACTCTTGTATTGTTCGGAGATATCGTTATAGGCATTTTGCGCGGTACCAAGCCAATCCTTTCTCGTTGTTGAGAGAAAATCCGCACCACTGGTACCATGTCCGCTATAGCGAGGGCAAAACACATCAAAACCCGCATCAAACAAGTCCATACCAGGACGAATCAGTTCTCCTGGATATCCACAAAACCCATGGCACAAAAGCACCGCCTTCGCGCTCTTCTTTTGATGCACCATCTTCCAAGGTCTCGCACATAAGATCACAGAAGCCTTGTCCTGATAGCACCCCTCGGTCCAATTCGGGACTTCATAACTTATCTGCATAGACACTCCTCACCAAGGCTGTTTCAGCAAATTGAGCAAGTCAATACGGCTTCGCACCTTGGTCTTTGCAAAAATATTGGCAACATGATTGTTCACGGTATTGGCACTGATATCCAGTTGAGCGGCAATTTCCTTGTTGGTCAGCCCCTGGCTTACCAAACGGATAATCATTAACTCCCGCTCCGTGATGTGATACGGGGCAAGGTCCTCAAGCGATAAAACCTTCGGGCCACTTTCCTTGTTTCGCCTGAAGTACATAAACAGGAATGTCATGACAGTGATGGAGAATGCAAGGAAATAAATGCCATACATCAAGACCCTGAGGGAAGGAAAAATAATCGAGAGACCAATGGCAGGCAGCATCGAGACACTGACTATCATTTCGGTGATGCAAACTGTCCGAACACCCTTTTGCTCGATGGAATCGATGTTCTTAAGCAACACGATGAAACAAAAGGCAAGAACAAATACAAACATAATCTCCAAAAGGCTTGAAAACCAAGGGGTCGGCTTAAACAAGGCAAACATCCCAAAAGAAAGATAGCCCGCTGAAAGGGAAATAAAAAAGAACTTATAGGGATTTCGCCAAGGAACACCTATCACCCAAGTGGTGAAGTAGGGGATGAACGAGACAAGAAACGCCACATTGGCCACAAATACGCAACCTACAACAAATGACGCCACTTGATACGCAGGTCCGGACAGCAAGATGGATGTCAACAACTGGACAGCACTCAACATCATACATCCCAGAAGAGACGAAATACAGACAATGAAGTATTTTGTCCAAGGATGAGGTTTTTGAATTTGATACACAATCGCCAATGCCAACGTCATACAGCCAATAGCAAAGGCGACCATATAGATGAAAAGTGCAACACCATTCACGTTAATTCTTCTTCAACCCCAGTTGTCTTTGATTGTGAGTGACATCGGCGGGGCCGCATACCCTGGTGATATCATTGAACAACAAGATTAAATTTGTAGCGGCAAGTCCTGTCGCTTTCTCCGCCATGGCATTATAGCTACTCGCATTGTTTGCGGCCTTGGATTTGTTTGGGAACAGACTCAAGTGAAAAGACAAGCCATCGGTGAGCAGATACTCAGCCCCTGTTTTATAGTGAGGGACAAAGTTGTTCGCTAAGGCATCGTCAATCACTCGTGATTCACTCACCACCCCGATAGGAGTCTGGAAATGAAGCAGATACCATAGGCTCTGTGAGGGATTATTCCAGGCCAGGTTGACTTTTCGTTGTTCAGCAAACGACAATACTGCTTTTACTTCATCTGCCGTTGCATGCATATCGTCGAAATCAAACAGAGCCCACACCACAGTGTAGTTCCCATGACTCCTTAGCCTTGCAGCCTGATTGATAAAATCAACCAGGTCCTTGTACTTATCACACCATTCCACATTGAGGTTCGAATATCTGCAGTCCTTGCGCATTTGTGAAAAATACAATGCGCTGCTTTGATTAGAAGTGACAATCAAGATGGTGCTGTTCGGTGAGCGGGTCAATTTCTTCCTTGCCATAATCAGACCTCCTTAACCTTTTCATCAACGAACGTAAACTCACTGAGAATTGGCAATGCACCAAAAGCCCCGGCCATATATTGCGCCTGCGTCTTGTCCTTGCTCCTGGAGTATTTATAATTTGACAAAGAGAAATAGACCGTAGAGCTCTCGCTGTTTTTCTCTGCAAAATAAATGCCATCACGTCTCATCAATCCCGGTTTAAGCAAGCTTGGATTGCAATCGACGACCAGCATCTGAGAACCATAGCCCGTATTGCAAGCTTCAAAAATCTCAACAACATGGGCAAGAACATAAGGATGCAACAACATTCCGAAGTCATCAACAATCAGGGTTTTGCCCTTGGTGAAACTCTCAAAGAAAGCAACACCCATCAGGCAAAGACGCCGAAGGGACAGGCTCTCCGTGCTGAAATACGAGGCATAGTGCTGGGTCACATTGGTATGGACAAAGATAATCTTGTCATCCTTGATGCGTATATCCCGAATGTCCGTGATATCCATACTCCAAAGGAAATTCTTCAGTTGCTCAATCCATGAGGGATGCTCAAGAAGCTGTGTGACCAAGTATTTCTCACTTGCAGGGGACACCCCCATCGGGAGAATATGCAGATTTTCCTCAATCCAGGCGTACAACCCGGAAGATGTCTCGCCACCTTTATGCGCAGAACCGGCAAGGAAGGTCTGCATCGGATTAATCTTGTTCACAAGCCTTTTCTTCTCACCACGATACATCTTGCCCCAGCGATACTTATAAGTGACATTCTTCTGGTCTACCAAAAACGCTTCCTGATCGAGCTTCCGCTCAAACATAAGTTTTTTTGATCTTCCAACGATGTGGAACAAGCTTTCCTCATAAATCCTGGTGAAGTCAGCCACCAGCTTGTACTGGGCGATCACCGACTCTTGCGTGGCACTTCCCCGTTCAAGCACCACACGGATGATGATTGTCGCAGGATCACTTCTTGTTTCGGCGTAGGCAAACGCAGTCCCAGCAAGAACCTTCAAAGGGTTTTCAGTATCATCGGAGGCTGTCACAATTATCTTCAATGCTTCCAACGCCCTGACAAAAGAACTCTTTCCGGCTCCATTCGGTCCGATGATAGCTGCGGTCTTGATAAGTTTCAACTTGTCATTCACAGCAACCACTTTCGACTCGCTCAACCTATTGTCTCTCACAGCCTCAAACGAAATAGTCTGAGGATCCTTGACGGACTTGAAATTGGCAATAGTCATGTCCACTAACATGAGAACCTCCTCATAGCCCCATTGCTTCCATTCTTGAAAGAACCCTGGGCCACTTATCAACATACGTTATCAACTTGGCAGGAGCCAACTCATCCTTCCCATGATTGTCAGTAGCAAGGACATCGACCATATCCGCTTCCAGATAGGACAGGGCCGTTCCATCCTCAATCCCTTCCACATTCACCTGGATCAAAGAACCAAGGCCTTTCAACCGGGCAAAATCTTCACTCCTGACATTCAACCATCTGTACCGCTCGACATGCGCGATTATCGGTATCAGACCCTTCCTCGCCAAAGTCATAAGTTTCTCGAACCATCCAGAACAAGGCATAACGGTAGGAAACTCAACCAGGCTATATTTACCAGCGATAGGAATACTGCATAGTTCTCGTTGCTCTCCAATATACAGCTCGCTCCCTAAATAAGTCCTTAATCCAATCTGTTCAGCTTCCAGATGAGCGCTTTGCCAAGTATCCCGTAACGAAGCGACATCGGTAGTCACAAACGGATTGTAGATATGTGGCGTAAAAGCGACTCCCTCAAACCCGCATTCCTTATAAATTCCCAAGATACGGGATAACCCTTCAACGGACACCTCGCTGTCATCAATCTTTGGAAGAAGATGGCAGTGGAGATCGAAAATTCCCATCTAGGCAACTCCCTACTGCATTGATTATACCCAGAATATCTTAAAAGGGAAAGAAATATCAACAAGAATGTTAGTTTTAGGCCATCATTAGTATTTGATGGCCTAAAATTCAATCATGGGTAGCGGTTTGCGCCCCTTTTCTGCAAGAGGATGCTTAATTTGTTTGATTTCACTGACAATGTCCGCTATTTTTATCAACTCGGACGGTGCATCTCTTCCAGTAATCACCAGGTTCGGAAAGGATTTTTTCCCTTTATGATCTTCCAACCACAGGGAAAGTCGGGCAACATCCAGGTATCCAAGAGCACAGGCATAGGTGAACTCATCCAAAATAATCATATCAAAGCAACCTGTGCTGATCCACCGTTTCACCTGCTCCCATCCCTGAATGGAAAGGACCCTGTTCTTCTCATTGTTTCCTTCGACCCAGGTAAAACCACAGCCAAAATTCTTCCAAGTAACACCTAAGCTCTGGCTCGCCTTCCATTCCCCGCTATCGCTGAGTATGCCTTCATCTTTGATGAATTGGGCCACGGCACACTTCCCTCCTTGTCCCAAGGCACGAAGCATCTGCCCCATGGCGGCGCAGGTTTTACCCTTGCCGTCACCAGTGTAAATGATAATCTGAGGATTCCCAGCACCTTTCATATCACTTCACCGTAATAATCTGGGTTGTGGTCATTCCCGCTTCTCCAGCAGGACTTGTTCCCGTTATCTGATTCTCAGCCGCAGCTTGCTGTTTCTGTGCATTCAACATACGGGACAATTCAGAAAACACCCTTGGCTCATACGTAACCAAAGACACCTTGTTCATCAAAGAAACCGCATCATCCAACTTTCCCATGGCCTCAAGCATCAAAGCTGCATTGAATCCTGAAGGGACATGACCCGTGGCTTGCCAATTACTGGAGAACAACCGGTAGGCGGCTTCGACAGAACCCTGATCAGCCAATTTGTAGGCACCCTCCACGTTCGCATCCTTGGGCTTATTATCCATCAATGCAATGGTCTGTACTTTCCAAGTGGGGGAAAGCTGATGAGCGATATCGGACTGGAATGAGGTAATAATCGCCTTGGTCATATCAGTCACCGAGGGAGCATAGGTATATGAATAAATCCGATCCTCGACAAAGTTTGACGAAGTGGCACCGGTGTACATACGCGTGTCAACCAATGTGTCCCGAGACTTCTTTCCCGTATAAGAATTGGAAGTCAGCACACTCCCCGTACGGATATCCTTGATCACATAAGTCAAAGTGAGCGTCACCGTCTGAGAAATATAACGCTTACGGCCTACAACCGTCTTAATCGATTTATGAGTGACCGGATCGGTTTTGTATTCAGTGATATCCTCTGTATAGGAATGCTCATCCAAATCCATATAACTTATGGAACTGTTTACTATCGCCTTCACTCCCTTATTTATCAACAAAGTCAGCCCATCAAGGCCGATGCCAAGATAATTATCTGTATCCGAAGGAGGAAGGACAGTGAAAAACCCGGAATTCTGCAAGGTCTGCGTCAAGGTCGCGGAAGCGGTCTTGGCCGCAATCTCCGCGGTATCCCGCTCATAACCGGTTGAGAACCGATACCCAAAATCATCAAACCCGTTAATCCATGGAGAATAATTGCCTATTCCATTGGCATTCACCGTCGTTGAGGCGATAGCCAAGGTACGATAATCGCTCAAATCGACCAATGCAGGTTCAAGGTGCCTGACAACAACAGTACTTTGACAGGAAATGAACAACAATCCTATTGTTGCAAGAAGAGAAACAGCAAACAGACGCTTTTTCATCAATCGACTCCTCGTTATCCTTATATATATCATATCCGATCACCTCTCTGCAATCTGCAAGGTCATGGAAAGATGCAGAGAAATCCACAGTTTATCAGTTGACAAGTGGGATAGTTTTTCCTATGGTTTGAACGTGAGGAAGGGGACAACTCCATGATAATTAAAAAAAATGATTTCACTGACGAACTTGACGCGGAGGAAGAGCGCTATTTCAACGGAGTCGAGGATGATGA
>JBAXZS010000038.1:0-14343 GCA_041670175.1 Sphaerochaetaceae bacterium
TAAAACGGTATAGTTTTTTTTACATGGTGATGGTATAGTGTAATATACCCGTTGACTTGTATTGAGGAAAAAGGAATGCCTAAGAAAATTGACCATGAGGAACGTAAAGAGAAAATTCTTCAGACAGCCCTGAAAGTTTTTGCCCGAGAGGGGTACAAGGATTCCAACCTCAGCCTGATTGCCTCTGAATGTGGTATTTCGAGACCGACCATCTACCAGTATTTCGCTGATAAGGAACAGATATACTATTATGCGGTAAAATTGGTCACCGGGCGCATGTTCAATAAATATGCAACCTATGCCTGGTCGACTAATGTGAATTGCATCGATAGAATTACTTATATTTGTAACGATATCATTGATGCCGCCAAGGCTTCTGAGGGTGAGTTGGTTAACTTGATGGATGTGATGTTACAGATGCGCAGGGAAGGGAAGGATTTCAATAGCATCGTGCTTAAACGTACTGCCAAGTTGACTATTCTTTTTAAGAGATTGCTTCATATGGGCATCAAGAACAATGATGTAATTGAATGCAATGTCGATAAGGTCTCCGAGCATCTTTTATTGCTTCTTGAGTCCAGTTGTCTCCAGGTTGCTTTCTTTGAGGTGAAGGATTTAGATGAGGACAAACAATTGGTGGCAAACTACCTTGAGTTCTTTAAGACCCATCCTCGTTCCACGGCTGTGGTGATTCGCTAGTAGCCGTTTCCTGCTTTTCTTACTATATTTTCACATGTACAAGGTGCCCCTTTATCATGAGGAGGTAAAGTTATGGATTTTGAAAAAATGACAATTAAACTGCGTCAGGCGTTTGGTGATGCGGATTCTCTTGCCAATGAGAATGGCAATGCGGAAATAACCACAGAGCATCTTTTATTGGCATTACTTCAGCAAAAAGAAGGGCTGCTTGCTCCATTGTTTGAAAAAATTGGGGTGCCTTCTTCGCAAGCCCAGCAAACTTTCAAATCTCTGGTGGATAAGTTGCCCAAAGCCTATGGGGGCAATACCCAGCGTTCCTTATCAGGAAGTTTGGGGAATGAGATATATGCTGCACAAAAGATAGCGTCTGATTTTAAAGATGAGTATTTGTCAGCGGAGCATCTGCTTCTTGCTGTCTTAAATGATGATTGTTCAGCTTCTCGTGCTTTGGAAGGCTTGGGTGTTACTAAAGATTCTGTGATGCAAGCCCTTCAAGCTATCAGAGGGAATCAGACGATCAATAATGAGGATCCGGAGAGTCGTTATCAGAGTTTGGAGAAGTATTGCAAGGATATGACCGCCTTGGCACGGAATGGCAAACTTGATCCTGTCATCGGACGTGATGAGGAAATTCGTCGTGTTATGCAGGTGCTTTCCCGAAGGACGAAGAACAATCCTGTACTTATTGGAGAGCCAGGTGTGGGAAAGACGGCCATAGTAGAAGGGCTGGCTCAGCGTATCAACAGTGGTGATGTCCCTGAATCCTTAAGAAACAAAAGGATTCTTTCTTTGGATGTGGGATCTCTTGTTGCCGGGGCAAAGTTCCGTGGGGAGTTCGAGGAACGGCTTAAGGCTGTAATCAATGAAGTCGTCTCAAGTGAGGGTCGGATAATTCTGTTTATTGATGAGCTACATACCATTGTAGGTGCTGGGGCAAGTGAAGGTTCGACTGATGCCTCTAATCTTATCAAACCTGCTTTAGCCAGAGGGGAGCTTCATACCATTGGTGCAACAACGCTTGATGAGTATCGTAAGCACATTGAGACTGATAAGGCTTTGGAGCGTCGTTTTCAACCTGTATATACAAAGGAACCTTCTGTTGAGGACACCATTGCTATTTTGCGGGGGCTGAAAGAAAAATATGAGATACATCATGGAGTCAGGATCAAGGATGAGGCCTTGATTGCGGCTGCAACACTTTCAAATAGGTATATCACCAACCGATTCTTGCCTGATAAAGCTATCGACTTGGTTGATGAGGCTGCCAGTCAGTTGAAGATGGAGATTGAGAGTCAACCTGAGGAATTGGATAAGATTCAGAGAAAGATTCTGCAACTAAACATCGAGCAAAAAGCGCTTGAAAGAGAAACCGACCAGGCTAGTATTGCCCGTTTGGATAAAATTAAAGCTGAGCTTTCGGAACTTCAGACTAAAGGTGATGCGATGAAGTTGCAATGGGAGAATGAGCGTTCTGCCATTTTTAGCATCAAGGAAAAGAAGACAAAGCTTGAGCAATTGAAAATCGAGGAGCAGCAAGCTGAGCACTCAGGCGATTTGACTAAGGCGGCTATGATTCAACATGGACAAATTCCTTCCTTACTCAAGGAGATACAAAATCAAAGCGAAAGCTTGTCCAATGTACAAAAAGATGGCCGACAATTACTGAGAGAAGAGGTAAGTGAGGATGATATTGCTCGTATTGTCAGCTCTTGGACTGGCGTGCCGGTTGCAAAGATGAAAAGCAGCGAGGTGCAGAAATACCTTTCTTTGGAAAGGACGCTTTCCGAGCAGGTGATTGGTCAGGAAGAAGCAATCACCGCTGTGGCCAATGCCATTCGTCGTAACAAGGCTGGTATCGGTGATGAGCATAGACCTCTTGGTTCTTTCCTGTTTGCTGGGCCTACAGGAGTAGGTAAGACTTTGCTGGCCAAGGTGTTGGCTTCTTTCTTATTTGATGATGAGAAGGCTTTGACTCGTATCGATATGAGCGAATATATGGAGAAAGAATCTGTCAGCCGTCTCATTGGAGCGCCTCCGGGGTATATCGGATATGATCAAGGTGGACAATTGACGGAAGTAGTTCGGCGTCGGCCTTATTCAGTGATTTTGTTTGATGAGATTGAGAAAGCTCATCCCGATGTTTTCAATGTGTTGTTACAGCTTTTGGATGATGGGCGTCTGACTGACGGTCAGGGGCGTGTTGTTGATTTCACCAATACAGTGGTCATCTTGACAAGTAATCTTGGGAGTGTCCAACTTTTGGGATCAAAAAGTTATGAGGAAGGAGCAAAACAGGTATTAGATATCATTCATCATTATTTTAAGCCTGAATTCATTAACAGAATTGATGAGATAGTGGTATTCAAGAGTCTTGGTGTTGAGCAGGTGAAAAAGATCGTCACCTTGCAACTTGCAGCTTTGTCTAAACGTATTGCATCCAAGGGTTATAGGCTAAAATGGGATCAAAAGGTGGTGGATATGGTTTTTGATGCTGGTTACGAGCCTGACTTTGGAGCAAGACCAATCAAACGGGCAATTCAACGTTTGATTGAAGATCCTTTAGCAAGTGGTTTGCTTGAGGGAAAGTTTGTTGAAGGGAGTACGATTGCTCTTTCTGTTTCCAACGGCAAGTTGGTTATTTCTTGATAATTTCTTCTAAGGCCTGTGCCGTATCGATGTCAGTAATATATGCACTGTCATTGGTAGCATAGGCTTTTATATTGAATTGTTGTAGTAGTTGCTTCATGGTTTGTGTTTTTTCTGCCTGCAATATGAATGGTCGGATTAGGGGAGTCAGCAATACAGGGTGCCCTGGTTTTCCTTGACAACGAGGGCGTACTCCATCATAGGTTCCCAGTTGATGGGCCAGTATTTGATAATGTTTGGCTTCAATCAAGGGAAGATCCCCTACGGTGATATAAAAGTTTTCACTCAAAGCTAAATGGGCTGCTCCGCATTGAGTTGAGGTGAATTGGCCTTCAAGGTAATGCTCATTGAATACAAAATGAAGATAATCACATTTAAGTTTTCTTAATGCAAGCTCAACTCGTTCTTTTTGGAAACCAGTAACGACAATTGTATCCAAATTTGCTTGTAACGATTGTTCAACCACTTGCTCGATAATGGTTTTCCCTTTCCATGGGAAAAAAAGCTTTTCACCATTGCTTCGTGTTCCAAGTCCTGCTGCCAAGATAATATTTTGCATACTTTGCATCATACAAGACTTTTACAATATGGGAAGAGGTTGACCAGAACTTGTGGTTTTGGTATTCCTTATCCATCATGTTTGCAACATATGTTAATTGTCTTGCTGTTGTTGTTGGAGCCATTGTCGGTCTGATACTAAAGAAATATATCAAGGAATCGTTTAATGAAGTCGTTATGACTAGTGCAGGACTAGTCACTTGTATCATTGGTATCAGTATGGCCCTGAAGACAGGTTCGTATCTTGTAATGATTTTTTCTGTGATTGTTGGTGGTCTTGTTGGGTATGCATTGCATATTGAAGAACATGTATTGTCTTTAGGGAACTGGTTGCAGAAGAAGACTGATAAAAAAGGAGATGGAGTAACTTTTGCACAGGGATTTCTTAATGCTTCTTTGTTGTTTTGTACTGGGGCAATGTCTATTGTGGGTTCTATTCAGGCAGGAACTGTTGGTGATTATCAACTGATTTTTGTGAAATCCATCATGGATGGCTGCATGGCAATTGTTTTTGCTGCTGCCTACGGGCCTGGAGTGTTGTTTAGTGCTGTGACAATTCTTATATATCAGGGGTTCTTTACGTTAGCTGGGGGATGGTTAGAACCTCATTTGGGAGAGAATGGGATAAATGAGATGGGAAGTGTGGGAGGTATCTTGCTTCTTATGATTGCTTGTAACCTTTTGGGAATAAAAAAATGCAAGACAGGAGATTTCCTTTTTGCTTTATTTTTTGCTCCTTTCTTTTCGTATGTTGCTTCCTTGTTCGCTTGAGATTTCTTCGTCCAATTCTAGTAAACGTGAGTATTCTTCTAATTTAATAACATTGTTGTATTCTCTGAAACATCGTGCTCTTTCAAAGATGCGGATGGCGGATTTGTTTTTTTTTACTTTGATTGAATCCGGATGAAATGAGAGCTCTTCTTCTTGCATGAATAAGTTAAAATACTGAGGGCAGTCAAAAATACCCAAAAATTTGCAAAGTTTGATATATGCATCAGCTGAAGGGCATTTCTTGTTTTTTTGCCAATAGAGTAACGTTGTTTTGCTTGTTCCAATTTTTTTAGCCAATGACGATAAACTGATGTGGTCAACATCTGCGAATTTTTTTACTTTGTTCCAAAATTCAGTATATTCAAAAGGAGTCGAGAGATTAATTTTAAGTGGTTTTTGTTTCATAAGTTTCTCCTATCTAGAAAATAAATGAGTATTGTAAAAAATGCTTTTTGAAAGTATACAAAAAATTATTTTTTCCAGCTTTGTTGTGACCACAAAGACAAACTAGTTAGGATTCTTTTTTTCTCTTTTCCCAGAAATTAACTATCGACTTTTATAATTCAATTTTCCTTATGAGTTTGAGAATATTCATAACAACAGTATTATCGCTCCTGTTGATTTGGACGTAGTGACTTTTCAATGTTTGATATCGCTATAAGTATTGTCATGACATTTTTCTTTCATAGCATTTATCATAAGATGATGCTCACTTTTTCATTCCTTTGGACTTCCTAATATAAGTCTCTGTATCCACTAGACAGTTGTGAAATATTACACATCAAACAGTAGTTTTTTTCGTATTCCAAAAAGATTTGTAAACATACATACTTAGTTGTTGCCTTATAGTGTCTAATGTTTTGCTTCAACCGTATTTCTATTTTATAATTGTCTCTTTGAGCTCAAGAAGCCGAGAATAATCATCCAATTGTTCAATGTTTTTTAAGGAAACGTATTTATTTGTTCTTTTCATAATTAATGATAACATATTAAGCTTTTTTATCTTTTGTACATTTAATAGAAAAGGGAGCCTTTTTTCTTCTTGGAATAGTTTTTCTTGATATGAATTACTAAAAACGCCCAATAAACAGCAAAGTTTGATATATGCATCTGCTGTTGGGCATGCGTTATTTTTCTTCCAAAATGATAATGTAGTTCTACTAATACCGATTTTCTTTGATAAACTAGATATATTTATTTTGTTTATTTTCATTAATATATTAACTTGCTTCCAAAAATTAAAATAATTTTTTGGTTTTTCTATCTCATTTTTTTGGGTTTGATTTTGCATCATAATGCTCCTTTGTTTTGACTTGTTTTTTATTCTAGAATAATGATCCTACTTATCCATTGAATTAAAACGCAACATACCTAGATTTCCGAATTAACATAAAGACGTAGGGTTGGTCGGTGGTTCGATCTCAATATCAAAGTGGATTTGTCCCTGCTTGTCGTGGGCGGTATGATGTTCTTATTAAAATATGATATGAGTGTTTTGATGTAATACCAAAATAGTTTCCACTTTCTTAGTGGATGGGGTCTCTTCCAGGAGACACTTTCTTTGTTCTCCTGTCTCCGGAAAAGAGATATTTCCAAAATAATCGCATCATTTTTTATCCGTTCTTGCTTGATTAGACACACCCGGCTTCTTAAGGATTTGCTTGAAGAGTGGAAAAGGCTTTAGGTGGAACAGCTTTTACAGGTTATGAATAAAAAAGGGAAATTATTTGAAGAAATCATACATTTGATCAAATTTTGAAAGAGAGATTTCCTGACATTTTCTAGTTTGAATCATATTTTCTCATGAAGTTCATAATATCAATTTATTCAGGACAATAAACACATTTTTTTTATGTAGCAGACATAAAGACTTTTAATTCTTCTAAAAACAAACAAAAAACGAATAATTGGTCTTGTGTATTTTCTTTTCCTTGTGCTACTACGGTATAGACAATTCAAAATACTTTCAGGAGAAGTTTTTATGGGAAACAAAAAAATTCCTGCAATTTTGTTGTTCTTAGTTTTTATTTCAACTACGCTCTTTGCTTTAGGCCCTTATTCGGAAATCATTCCTCTTTCTTCTTCTCTTTACAAAGAAATGGATGATTTGTATGCAATTCAAGATTTAGGTACACCCTCTACTGCACGACCGTGGTCAAAAGGTGAGGCTCAATTGATCCTCTCCCGTGTACAAGGAGAAAATCTGAAAGGATCTGCCAAATCGTTATATGATTCAGTATCAAAAATGACTCAGACTGGATTACGTTGGCAATTCGGTGATGGATTTGGATTTGAATTCAGAGCGAATATTGATGGGGAAATTTACACCCATATCAACGATATTGATTTCACGACAGATAAGGATTGGCTGTATGGATATGAAGAGCGCAATCCATTTTTGAAAGGTCATTTTGCCTTTGGAGTGAAGGATTTCTTTTACGCATTCGTTGATTATCAGTATGGATATGGAAGAACAAATGCGAAGGACACAACGACAGACCTCGCAACGCTAACGAATAATCTAGGTGTTGGTTCTCTGGTGCCTGCTGGATTATCTCTTTCTAAAACGACATATGCGACAAGTCACTATCTGTATACGACAAAATTTCTTTTTAATCTTCCTGTCTCCTTTGATGCTGATTTTGAGATGCCGAAGCGATCAATTCTCTCCTTCGGGGGACTCAACTGGAATTTCTCTCTTTCTAGAGACCGCATCAGTTGGGGAGCTTCTCACATTGGTAATCTGATTATAGATGATCATGTGGACTTCCAAAATTTTGCAAGGTTGTCTGCATACACAGATAAGTTCAAGTTTGATATCGTCTACATTTTTCTCAATACTGATCCGACCTCTGGGGAGAATGCTGATGACTGGGCAAATACTACGGAAAAATTTGAGAGAATTTTTATGACCCACAGAGTTGAATTTCGTTTCTCAAAATGGGCTACACTTTCTCTTTCCGAGAATGGCATGTATCAGGCATGGAACGGGCATCAATTTTTCTATATGAATCCGATTTACATATTCCACAGTTTGAATGACCGTTGCATGTTTAATTCCATCATCAGTGCGGAACTGGATGTAATGCCCTTTACGGGTTTGCATCTGTACGGGCAGTTTGCCCTTGATCAGGCAAGGGCAGTAAATGAACAAGCAGACCAATCCAATGCCTGGGGTGCTCTTGGTGGTGCAGAATATACCCATTGCCTAAGGAAAGGAATTGTTTCCAGTAGCCTTGAATTTGCCTATACCACTCCTGTTCTGTACCGACGGGACGGTGTTGATTTTCTCATGCTATTTAAGGATTATGCAATCGGCAAAAGCCATGTGGTTAGTTTCGATTACATTGGATTTCCCTATGGCGGAGATGCAGAAGTTTTGCGCTGGGATGTCGATTACCGAATCCCTCAGGTCTTTCAACTGCGCTTTGCTATTGAAGGAATGTTGCATGGGGAAATGAACTTGTTCATGTCACATGCAACTTCAGGTGACAATACGGACAGACCAAATTATGCAGGAATAACTCCTTCAGGGGACAATATCACTCAATCGTTGAAGGCGTCCCTGTATGGTAAATATGAGATTCCAAACTTTGTTTCTTGGATAAAGATGTCCACTTGGGGGGAGATTGATTGGATTGGAACACGCGTCTACACAAGATCCACCAAAGCTTATAGTGAGGAAGCCTCTGATGTTCAGCTTTCCATGGGGGTTGGCCTGGAATTTTAGAATCAATTTCAAGTCTCATGAGAACCACCCCGACTTGAAAACAGTCTGGGTGGTTGTAAGTAAAAAGAGATATTCATTATTTTCGAGGATGTCCTTATCCGAGAAAAAACGACAGTGGATATTTTCAACTATTTCGAATTCAAGAAAACCACTACCATGAGAGTAAGAACATGGTAAAAATAGGATTTCATCTTAACTTTTTTGCATTTTCTAATGCATTTTCGTTGGAAACATCCTTCTCGACAGGACATTTATCAACATGCCAAATCTCTTGAGCATATTCTGTTACTGACCTGTCGCTGGAGAATTTTCCACTATGAGCAATATTAAGTACAGCCTTACGATTCCATTCCAGTGGATTGTTTTTATATAATGAGCACGCAGTATGATGTGCATCTTTATACATGGCTAAATCAGCAAAATTGAAATACCTGTCACCTTGGTCAAAAAGGGATTTTCTTAATGGTTCAAAGATGTTTGGCTCATTAATATTAAAGAAACCAGAAAGTAAAAGATTGATTCCTTCTTTAATAACAGGATCCTTTGAAACCCACTGGTAGGGGCTATAGGAATCCTTCATTGAAGCAAGTTGTTCTTCAGTATGCCCAAATATGAACATGTTTTCTTTGCCAACTTCTTGAGCTATTTCGACATTCGCTCCATCCATTGTTCCTATGGTTAATGCTCCATTGACCATAAATTTCATATTGCCAGTACCAGAGGCTTCTGTCCCTGCAGTTGAAATTTGCTCAGAAAGATTAGTTGCAGGAATAATTTTTTCTGCCATGGAAACACGATAATTTGGCAAGAAATAGACATGCATCAGTTTGTTGACTTGCGGATCGTTATTAATGGTTTTTGCAATATTATTAATTAATTTGATAATTAACTTTGCATTGACATATCCAGGGGCAGCCTTGCCCCCAAAGAAAAACGTAATTGGTTCTAGGTCTTTTGTAAGAGGCCCGTGATTTTTTAGGTCACTATAAAGAAGAGTGATATTCAATGCATTAAGTAGTTGTCTTTTGTATTCATGGATGCGCTTGACTTGGGTATCGAACATGGTATTGGGGTCAATGATATAGCCACAGTCCTTTTTTATGAATTGCATTGCTTCTTTCTTGGCCGTAAGCTTAATCTGGGCAAAATCCTGAAGGAAGGCCTTGTCATCTGCGAAAGCTTTCAACTTTGAAATCTGCGAGAAATCAGTAATCCATCCATCTCCTATAGCCTCGGTTATTTTTGCGGCTAAGGCTGGATTTGAATCCAGCAACCATCTTCTTTGAGTAATACCATTTGTTTTATTGT
Organism: Sphaerochaetaceae bacterium; assembly: GCA_041670175.1. Taxonomy (GTDB): domain Bacteria; phylum Spirochaetota; class Spirochaetia; order Sphaerochaetales; family Sphaerochaetaceae; genus JBAXZS01. Next base: position 9,713 of record JBAXZS010000038.1, read on the forward strand.
TGAAGCGATCCGGAAAGATAAGATTGAACTCGGGGAACATTTTTGTACGGAGTAATACAGAGTGCAAAGCTGCGACTCCATTGGTACTATGGCTTCCGACAATTGCTAAATTTGCCATTCGGATTTGTTTTGGATTAGTTTCCTCAATGATGCTTACTTTTGCTAATTGGTCGGCTCTCATAGGAAAATAAGAAACAGCCTGTTGCAAGAACCTGTGATTGATCTCATATACAATTTGCATATGCCTTGGTAACAGAGCCTGAAACATTGGAAGTTGCCATTTTTCCAATGCTTCAGGCATCAGAGTATGATTTGTATACCCCATGGTACGTATGGTGATATTCCACGCCGTATCCCATTCCAAGTTTTCTATATCAAGTAGAATCCTCATCATTTCTGGGATTGCCAAAGAAGGATGGGTGTCATTAAGTTGTATGGCGGCGAAGTCGGGAAACTGATCCCATGCTACATTCTGTCTCTTGAAACGGCGAACAATATCCTGAAGGGAACAGGATACAAAGAAATACTGTTGCTTTAACCTTAGTTCTTTACCCATATACAAGGTATCATTAGGATAAAGTACCTGAGAAAGATTCTCAGCCTGGTTTTTTTGGCGTACAGCTTCTGTATAGTCCCCCTCATTGAACTCTTGGAAACTAAACTCTTGAGGAGCCTTTGCTGACCACAAGCGCATTGTGTTTACCGTTTTACAACCATACCCGATGACCGGGGTATCATATGCCATACCTAATACCGTCTCAGCTCCAATCCATTTAAAGCAATCCCTGTTGTTCTCTCTAATTATTTGAACTATTCCACCAAATTGAACAGTATAAACAGTATTAGGCCTCTGAATTTCCCAAGGGTTGCCATCGCGAAGCCAATTATCTGGTTGCTCCAACTGCCAACCATTGTTTATTTGCTGGCGAAATATTCCGTAATTATACCTGATGCCATAACCATAAGCCGGGTACTCCAAGGTTGCCAAGGAATCAAGAAAGCAAGCTGCTAGTCTCCCAAGTCCTCCGTTGCCTAAACCAGCATCAGGTTCTACATCTGCAAGTTCCTCATAACTGTATCCAAGAGAAGATAATGCGCTTTTTACTTCTTTTTCCAAGCCGAGATTAATTATGTTGTTTGTGAGTGCTCTGCCCATGAGAAATTCCAGAGAAAGGTAATAGACTCTTTTTGCATTGGAGGCCCGCTGTGTTGCACGCGTTTTGTCCCATTGTTGGATGATTCTGTCCCTGATTGTCAGAGCTAAAGCTGCATAACGGCCTTCTGGCGTGGTATGATAGACATCAGCATCCTCGCTATATTTTAAGTGCTCAGCAAAGTCCTGTGCTATATCATCACGAGTGTGTCCAAAACGGGTATTGCATTTATTTTTTTCCACTTGGTCCTCCTGAAATCAATTAAAGTATAAAGGGAAAAGTATATTTTGCTCAACATGTTCAAGACCGAGCATATTTAGGGCAAAGTGTATTGACAAAAATGAAACCGTCTGCTAAGTTTCGTACTGCACATTTAAGAAAATGCACTACCAGTATGTCCTTTGATGCCCTTGTAGCTCAGTTGGTAGAGCACCACCATGGTAAGGTGGGGGTCAACGGTTCAAATCCGTTCGAGGGCTCTTTTTTTTCAAACGGTGACGAATACACCGAGGAGCATGAATTATGGGTGAAGCAAAGAAAAAAGGTCCTGTAGAGAAAATTGCTCTACAGTGTACTGAATGCAAACGGAAGAATTACACAACTGAAAAGAACAAACGTAACAGTCAGGAAAAACTTGAACTGAAAAAATATTGTCCGTTTGAAAAGAAGCATACCCTACACAGGGAAGCTAAGATTAAATAGTAACGTTTCGAGAAGCAAATAGGCCAGTAGCTCCAATGGTAGAGCGCTGGTCTCCAAAACCGGATGTTGAGGGTTCGAGTCCTTCCTGGCCTGTCTGCTTCTTGAATTACAAAGGAGACTTTGATGAAGAAAATGATTAAGTATTTCAAAGAGTGCCATCTTGAACTAAAAAAAGTGGTATGGCCGACTCGTGAAGTAGTTGTCTCTTCAACTAAGGTCGTTTTGGTTTCCACCATTTTGGTGGCCATCTTCCTTGGGCTTATAGATTTTATTTTGCTCAAGGGATTGTATTTAGTATTCTAGGATGGAATCATGGCAAAGGGCTGGTACGTTGTACATACTTATTCTGGTTACGAACAGAAAATTGAGCGCATAATTAACAAGATGCGTGAAGCTGATGTGAACTTTGCAACAGTTTGCACTGACGTAAAAGTCCCGTTTGAGACCGTTATTGAGGTAAAAGATGGAGCAAAACGCGAAGTAAAGCGTAAAATTCTTCCCGGTTATATTCTTGTGGAAATGGATTTACCTCAGGATGCATGGAAAGGATGGTGCTTTCAAATTAAGAGAATTCAGGGTGTGACTGGATTTCTTTCCTCGGACGATGACAAAATGAAACCTCCTCTTCCTTTGTCTGTGAATGAAGTAAAGGGTATTTTTCAGAAAACAGGAGACCTTCCCACAGAAAAAGTGTTTAAGCCTAAGCAGACATTTAGTGTGGGTGATCATATAAAAATCATTGAAGGGCCGTTTGAGTCTTTCACCGGTGTCGTCGATGATGTAAATAGCGAGAAAGCACGATTGCGTGTGAGTGTTGGTATTTTTGGTCGTTCTACACCAGTAGATGTTGACTTTTTGCAAGTGGAAAAAGTGGTTCTTTAAGCGTTGAACGAGCGTCGCTTTGTGGTTTTTTTACATTCGTTCGCTTTTGATTTTGTACACTCCCTCAGCTAGTCTGAGGTGTGGGAGCCTGTCGTATGATAGGCGTTATAACCAGCGTGCAGACCGGATTAATCAGCCAACTCAGGCAGGTCAAAGCGCGTAAGGAGAAGAAATATGGCAAAGAAAAAGGTAACTGCGATTATTAAGTTGCAGTGCCCTGCCCAAAAAGCCACTCCGGCACCACCAATTGGACCGGCGCTTGGGCCTCATGGAGTAAGTGCTCCAAAATTTGTTCAGGAATTCAATGATCGTTCCAAGGGGTACGATGCTGGACTGATTATTCCTGTAATCATCACAGTCTATGCTGACAAGAGTTTCACTTTTATTCTTAAGACACCTCCAGCTTCTATTCTTATCAAGAAGGCTTTAGGTCTTAAAACCGCAAGTGGTACTCCAAACAAGACTAAGGTTGGTAAGTTGTCCAAAGCTCAAGTTGAGGACATTGCCAAGGCTAAGTTGAATGACCTGAACTGCAGAAGCATGGAATCAGCAATGAAAATTATTGCCGGCACAGCTCGTAGTATGGGCGTAGAGGTGGAGAAATAATATGGCACACGGGAAAAAATATCGCGAAAGCATAAAAAAACTCGACCGCGAAAAGAACTATACATTTGATGAAGCAGCAAAACTGGTGAAGGAAATGGCTTATGCCAAATTTGATGAAACTGTTGAGCTGTCTGTGAAACTAGTCCTGAAAAAAAGCCAGAGTGTTCGTGACACTGTCGTGTTACCAAACCAGTTTTCCGCTCAAAAGCGTGTATTGGTTTTTGCAAAGGGTGCTAAGGCTGAGGAAGCCAGGGCCGCAGGTGCTACTTTCGTTGGCGATGATGATTTGATTGAGAAGATTAAGGGCGGTTGGCTGGATTTCGATATCGCTGTTGCAACGCCTGATATGATGAAGGACGTAGGTCGTCTTGGACCTATTCTTGGACGTAAAGGTTTAATGCCAAACCCCAAGACCCAGACCGTTACTTTTGAGGTAAAGGAAGCAATTGCTGAATTATCCAAAGGGCGTACTGAGTTTCGTTCGGATAAGACCAATGTAGTTCATATTTCAATTGGCAAAGTCTCCATGGATGCTGCGAAGGTGTCTGAGAACGCACAAGCCGTTGTTCAGGAGATTATCCGTAAGAAGCCAAGTGATGCTAAAGGCGATTATATTGGTACAATAGCAATCGCTTCAACGATGGGTCCTGGCGTGCATATTAATACTACTGGTTTGCTCAGCGCAGCAACAGTATAACAGGAGAATATAGAAATGGAACATAAAACTCGTATTACTCCCGCCAAGGAAGCTGCAGTTAAGGCGTTGAAAGATGAGTTCGGGCAATATACTGGATATATCTTTACCGATTACCGTGGCATGACTGTTTCTCAGATTAATGGTATTCGTAAGAATCTCATTAACAAAGAAGGTAATTATCGTGTGGTAAAGAACAGGTTTGCCAGGATTGCTTTGAACCAGTTGAATCAGAAGGGTTGTGATGAACAGCTTACCGGCCCAACAGCGATTGCCCTTGTGAAGGGTGATTCTGTCAATTTGATGGCTAAGGATCTGTTTAATGCTAAGAATGAGGGTGCAACTATTTCAATTAAGGGTGGGCTGATTGATGGGCAGTTTTTTGATGCTGCACAACTTGAGGCTTATAGCAATTTGCCTTCAAAAAACGAATTGATTTCAATTTTGATGGGCACTATGCTTGCCCCGGTTCAAAAGTTAGCTGCTACCTTGCTGGCTTATGTGAAAAAGAATGGCGGAGATGGCGAGGCAAAAGAAGAAGCCGTCCCTGTTGTTTCATCGGTAAACTAACACAGTTTTAGTCTTCGTCGTAA
>JBAXZS010000039.1:0-14247 GCA_041670175.1 Sphaerochaetaceae bacterium
AGCAATCAATGATACCTATGAAGACTGTCTCGAATTGGCAACAATAGACAAATTGTGTGTGATTCACGGAGATGGAACGAAACCATTCATTTTGGAGGATGCCGATGCAAGTAGTGCGGATATCGTAATTGCATTGACCACAAAGGATGAAGATAATTTCGTGATCTGTGAGTTATGCAAGAAGCGTTTCCATATCAAAAAGACTGTTGCCTTGGTATCCGACCCGAAGAAAACGGATTTTTTCTATAAAATGGGAATCGATAGCGTTGTATGCGCTATCTCAGCGATCACCAGCATCATTGAGCAACAGGCTTTCATCGATAAGATGACAACTTTGGTTCCCGTTGGAGAAGGACGATTGCAAATCTCCGAAGTTCCCATCACGGGGAATGCCCCTGTTGTAGGGAAAAAACTCTGGGAAATGAACCTCCCCAATGAAGTAATCATCGGTTGCATTCTTCGCGGAGAGAAGACCATGGTCCCTCGGGGAGACACCAGAATATTGGCAGGTGACCTAATCGTACTCATTTCCAGCAATGGACAAGAATTAGCAGCGATAAAAGAATTAACAGGACGATAATCATATGAAATATTCTTTCTCCAACTGTTCAAGTTGTGGCAAACTCATGTTGCTAATTGGCGCGCTTGTAGCGGTTCCTCTTGGAGTTCTTCCTTTTTATTCCCAAGATAGGATATATTCCTTGGCGTTCGTCATTCCCGCTCTTGGGTCCGTCCTTGCGGGAACGATTTTGTGCATACTTACCAAAGACGTCAATAAAGGAGGGCTTTCCTGGCGATCTTCAGTACAACGTAGTAGCTTGACGGTGCTGTTCGCCTGGCTTTGGGGCATCCTTCTCGGAGCAATTCCTTTCGTATTCAGCGGACAACTCTCCTTCCTCCAAGCCCTGTTTGAATCAGTAAGCGGATGGACAACCACGGGTTTGTCAGTCATGGATGTATCCCAGACACGTCCTATCTTTCTGTTTCATCGAAGCTGGATGCAATTTTGTGGTGGTCTTGGCTTTGTGACGATGATGATCATGCTTGTACAAGAGAAGCAATCAATGAATCTGTATAACGCCGAGGGCCATACCGATAAGCTTATGCCAAATCTCAGGAAGACCGCCCAAGTAATATTCATGATGTATTGCAGTCTCCTTGTCCTTGGGGTGATAGCCTATCGCCTGGTTGGTATGGATTTGTTTGATGCCCTGCTGCATACCATGTGTGCGTTATCCACGGGAGGATTCTCAACCAAACTGAATAGCATTGGAGAGTATAACAGCCTTTCCATTGAACTCGTCACCATCGTATTAATGCTTATCGGAACTACAAATTTTGCAGTCTTGCTTCTCATGTCCAAACAAAAATGGCGCCGGGTAATAAGAATAAGTGAAATCCGGTTCATGTTTTTGTTGATTGCTGTTTTCGTTCCCTTGACCGCCATTTCTTTGCGCTTGCGACTGAATATGAGCATAACAGAAAGCTTCCGCCATGCTCTGTTTGATATTGTATCGGCATTGTCAACAACAGGATATTCCACCATGGGGTATGCCACCTGGCCACCTTTTGCAGTTGGCAATCTCATTCTGATGATGCTTATCGGAGGAGGCGTCGGATCAACAGCTGGAGGGCTAAAGCTATCTCGGGTGTATCTCATGCTACGGCTTGCAAAGCTAAATCTGAAGAAAAGGATTTCTCCTGACCGAAAAGTTGAGGCCCCCTCGTATATCAAGGCAGAAGGGAAAACCCCAATCGACATGGAGCTTGCCTCTGATACCACAGGATTTGTTGTCTGGTATCTTGGGCTTTTCATACTAGGCACATCACTTATCATGATTACGGCAAACTGTACTTTGCAAGAAGCGATGTTTGAGTTCGCATCGGCTCTTGGCACCGTAGGGCTTTCCATCGGCCTCACAACTCCTACCACCAACGCAGGAACATTAATCATAGAAATGGTCGGTATGCTTTTAGGACGGCTGGAAATCTTCATCGTGTTCCTCAGCATCATCTCTGGCCTTACCTCATTTCGCAATTTCCTCTTCAAGAGGAAATAATCCTACGGCCAAGACACATCTGTGGCTTTTGAGGTAACCCCACTGTCCATATGGCCTTTGTGCATATTCATATTCATTTTGCTCTTTGCAAAGGAATCACCTTGTGAAAGCACCTAGAAACCCACTATAAAAATCAGAGGCTAAAGGGGAAAAAGTCTGAGAATTTCCTGAAAAACCCCTATCCCTCTGAATTTAAAAACAAACCAACCCTTCTAGAAGTCCGCCATTTGCCTATTATGTTGTTCCCATATCCTGGAAAACCCATCGAATCGCATCAGGAAAACGGGTTCTCCATTCTTTTTGGGCATGGACCGCCCCGGGATAAATATTGAACCTCAACCGATTCTCTGCAACCCCATGTTCAACCATGTTTTGGTAAATTGTCTTCGCCCCCTCAAGGAACTCCTCTTTAGTGGACATCCGCCCGAATTCATTCGTCCCTGTATCAAGATACACATATTCGAGATGGGAATAATCAGAATCATGAAGGGTCTTTGACAGGCAATCCATCCAAATGGCGACCGCACTGCTCATTGCAAGAAGACGTCCGAACACATGAGGATACACAAGTGCGGCATAGATACTGATGAGACCTCCGGTACTATATCCACAAATCGCGGTGTATTCCCTTTCCGGACGAGTTCGATAAGACGCATCAACCATTGCTTTGAAAGGCCCGGTCATCCAGTCAAGATATTCTTTCCCTTTTCCTTCAATGTGCGATTCAAAATGCTTCTCTGGCGGAACATTGAAATCTTTCGTGTAGGGAGAATACTGAGCGGTCCTCACCCCCTGGTCTTCAGGAGCCTCAAGAGCGACAATGATTATCCGAGGAAGAAACTGCGAATAATCCTTGTAGTACTCCTCAAAACGAAGACTCTCCGCATTCCAAAAAGTCTGCTTGTCACAGAACACGTCCTGTCCGTCATTCACATAGATGACGGGGTATCTCCTATCGGTATCCTCATATCCATTGGGGGTCATGACCCTGACTTTGATCGGTCGATTATCCAATGTGGTGATTTTTGTATTGATTATATCAATATTCATAAGTTCCTTCTTTGATAAGTTTAAGAATAGTTGAAATTGAGAATCTGCTTTCAATCTTAATTTTTATGATAAGCGGGACAAGTTGCTGGCTGGAACCAAAAGGGTATCCTCACTTGAGAGTCTCAATTGATACACCTTTTCTTTCTTCATCTTCGTCAACTCATAGGTTATATGAATCAACTGTTTTTGTTTGCAGGTACACATTTGCCTATACACTTTCTCATACATAAAGCTTTCCATAATCAGATATTTGTTTTTTCCAATTGCTTCCTTCCGGAGAACCGCTTGATGTTTTTCGTTACAAAGCGAAAAGGCCACGGCGATATCTGGAAGTACGACAGAAGATGAAAAAGATGCAGCCTCATCGATATCAGCCATGCAAAGAACCGTCCCGTCATAATTCCCATAGACATAATTCAGCAACAATACATTGTCCAACATCACAACATTATCCCTTCTTTTCACAAGGAGAACACATTGGAAGGCACTATCGCTGACAAGGTAGCCAAAAGTCATCTTGGTATTCTCAAAAGCAGGCACCGCTTGTGCCATTTTCTTGTTAAATGCCGACAGACACGAAGAATCCATCTCAGAAGCCATTTTCATTATTTTCTTTTCCTGGATTTTCGCATTGCACAAAACAAAAACAATATAGGCAAGTCCTATCACAATGGAAACATAATTTCTCGTACAATAATAAAGCAGGCAGGGAATGATCAATAAAGAAATCAACAGCTTGTTCTGATTAGCCAACTTCTCATGCCACACAAGGAGTTTCTGATATTTCTCTGAAGGCCTAAACAAAATTCGCTTATTCTGATCCATTTCCCTTTCCTGTGCTATTGATCTTCAACAATTCTACAAAAGCTTTCCAAAAGCGACACTTGCAATAACCAACATTATCGCACCGCCGATTCTAGAAGAAATCTGGGCATAGGGCATCAGTTCCATTCTTTTTGAAGCACCAAGAACCTGCACGTCACCGGAACCACCTCCATTAGCCATACAAAGACCCGCGGTAATCATGCTCTCAACTGGATAGAACTTGAAAAGCTTACCAACGAACCAAGTTCCAGCCATCGCCCCAATAACAGTAGCCAAAATGACCAGGACGTTACCGGGATGGACAAATACTTTTGCATAGTCGGCAAGGTTTGTACCCACACCTACGGTAATCATCAGAGGGAAAGACATGTATTTTACAAAAAACATCTGAATCCCATGTGCGCCGGCCTTTATTTCCTCAGGCAGGATATTGGTAATGTTCAATATAGCGACAAGGATAACCATAAATGCATATTTATGAATCGTAAATCCAAGCGACATATGGTTGTTGATAATTGATATATGGTCTGCATATAGTCCAGCCAAGATAAAACAGAACATTGCAAGGGCAAGGCCAGTAGCGTAATCAGCAGGACCAATTTTCACTTCGGTTTTCGTGCTGCTCTCTTCATCAAACTGTCCTTTCATCAGTTTTCCTTCTCCATTGAAGTTCGGCTTCCCGCTCCCAAATCTCACCAGCAAGGCAGCAGCGATAACCGCAAACAGGTTCCCAATGGAAATGACGGCAAATTCTGAAGCAAACCACACAGAAGCATCACCACCGGTAGCGGCCGCCCACATCTTGCTCATAGGCTGGATTCCCGCACCGTTCCCCCCTCCCATAACGGGAATTGCGAAATTGGTGAGAGCATCAACAGCACCAACGCCAGTAACCAAACCAACCAAGGCCGCAAGGCCAAGGGCGCAAACGACACCGCCAAGAATAGTAGGAAGATATCCCGCAAATGATTTCACAAGCATTTTCCTATCAACCGACAATACGGATCCGGTAATCAAGACAAGGATGTACAAATCAAGAAAACCGGTCGAACCATTGAATGTATTGAGAATCTTAATTGTGTTGGGTCCAATCAGTTTAAATGTATTGAGAGCACCTGCGGCAAGACAGGCGAACAGCATACCACCACCGCACCAGGTTTTCCAAACGGGAATATTATCCCCTACCACACCGAAAAGATTTCCAATAATCATGGCAAAGCACAAGGCTCCAATCATATTCCCAAGCAGCCAGTCTTTCGCACCTAGGAAAATCATCATTGCGCACAAAATAGAGAACATCCATACAGGGAATCCAAGGACTTTCTTTTCCTTTAAAAAACTCATTTTCTGTCTCCTTATTATTAAACTACTTTCTCACCAAGCAAAAAAAATGCCCCAAAATACTTTGTTCAAAGATTAGTGCCACAATGAACCAGAACAATTTTAATATTCCAATATTCATACAAATAATTCTATATTCATAATAAAAATAATATCGAACCACAGAACTATTTCAAGTTTCACAAATTTCATTACTCTTGCATCAGATTATTGAATTACCTCGTTTGTCTTGGTGGTCAACTGGCATTCTTGATTAATTCTTTCTTCTCCACCCTCCTAAAATAACTGCATAACAAACCAATGGGTTCCAATTTCATTATTGAAACCCATTATAACTTACAAATTTTAGCTGTCAACTAAAATTTTAGCATTATGCAATAATTTTTACTTTGAGTAAAAAAACAATCTTATCTGTACAGCACAGGAAGCATTTCGGGCATATGGTTCTCATCCTGCCTCTTCAAAAGATTAATCGCTTGATGAATCCCCTTACGGTATATCCAATCAAAATTCAAGCAAATCGAATGAGAATAAGAAGATTGCTCGGAATCGTTCATGTATCGCAGCACTGAGCAATATTTAGTACTATTTTCCCTAACAGATGAAATATATAACATAAGTAACTCTTTTGAAAGAAAGAATATACCATCAAATCCAACAAGTTTTTCAGAGAGCTTGCTTAGAATTCCTGGCGAAGCATATTCCTTGACCAGAACGCAAACACCATTGTTTTTCTCTTCTGAAGCATCTTTCATCCCCATCATTATCTTTGTTGCGACAGGACTCCATAGCTCGTCAGTCACAACTGCGATGCGTGCAACACCAGATTCCTTGCTCTTCTCATAGCAAAGCACTCCTGCTTGATAAAAATTCGGGGCGAATGAATTTGGGTACAAGGTCGCATTGATCATTCCCAGATAGACTCGAGGAAGTTCCGTCTCCTCTATAATCCGCTGAACGTTCCTGGTACAATCCTCATTCATAAATGTGGGATCAACAATAACAACAGCGATGCCACTTGACAAAAAGTTTCGTAAATATCCTTCTTCACCTTCCTGGCAATTCGTTACAGAAGCAAAAGAATAGTAATATTTATTGTTCCGGCAAGTCGCATCGATCACAGAAAGAAGAGGGGAGCAACACAAGGCAAAATTTACAGAAGTAACGATTCCAATAGTATTGTTTGATTCAGATAATTTGTTCTTTTGTGGATAATTCATCTGATTTGCAGCTTCTATTATTTTTTTTGTGGTCTTTTCGGATATTCTGCTTTTTTTCGCCTTATTGTTTAGCACCAATGAAACGGTAGCGATTGACACTCCCGTTTTATTTGCCACATCCTTTATTGTTACGCCCATTTTTCATCCTTCTGCAAAAACAAACACTATCAATCCAATCACTGTCAATTCATGCCATTGCTTCTTTATACTAACGTTATCCTTGTTCCATTACCACTATTTTTATCTTTGTGTTTTTTTACTCCTAGCTTCTTATACGAGACTTCCAGACTAAAAACAAGAAAAAAGTACCATAAACGCTGATTTATTTTCTTTGCGTAAAAAAATAACAAAGAAAAACAAAGGGGAAATCCTTGGACCCAGGGTTCTCTCTTCATCAATTCCCTATTTTTTGCTAAAATTTAACATTTTGCTAAAATTATAGTTGACAGCTAAAGTTTATGTGATATCATCATTCGAGTAGTATATATGAAGCTTCCAAGACTAAAACTTTTTCCATTACCAAACAAATCTAGAGTATAATTTGTCATCAAATGAACACATTACATAAGATTAGAAGGTAGGAGAATTTCATGTTGCAAGTATTTAAAACAAAAACATCAACCATAGACGAGGATATTACCTTTAGGGTCTTTACTCCCGATTCATATAAGAAAGGGAATTCCCACTATCCTGTCCTCTATATCATGGATGGACAAAACATCTTCATGGATGAGGATTCCGTGGATGGAAAAAGTTGGAACTTTAGCGATTATTACGAAAAATATCATGCCTTCCTTCCTGAAGTCATAATTGTGGGAATTGATTGCCCTTTGGATAACGAGAGGCGAACCGCTCTCTATATCCCCTTCACAAAAGATTTTTCAAATAATGAAAGTGAGAACTACCATGCGAAAGTCGAAGGAAAAGGGAAACAGTATCTTCTAGTGATCATTGAAGAACTGAAGCCCTGGATAGATTCAAATTTCCGAACAATCCCAAGTGCCCGATATACCGCAATCGGTGGGGATAGTTCAGCTGGAGTGTTAAGCTTATATGCTATTGTAAAATATCCTCAGGTTTTTAGTAGGTTCCTCTCCTTAAGCGGAGCCTTCTACCATTGGTTTGACGCTCTGGAAAAAGAAATAGATTATTCTGATTTCAATTTTGCATATTGCTATTTTGATTACGGAGGAAAAGACTGCGGAAGAATTACCAGTGCTGAGCAGTTTTCAAAAGGAAATGCAAGGCTTTATGACAAATTGATTTCCCATGGATTTGGCGATGAACAGATATTGTATAAAGGATTCCCCATGGATACCCACAGCAACTATTGTTTTGGAAGAAGATTTCCTGATGCGCTAAGGTGGATCTTCCAGGATTGCATGAATAGCAAGTAGCATAAATGAGTAAGGAAACCCTTGAAGGCGTTTCCTGGATACTATCATCCAATACTTATTTTTCTTATGAGGACAAGAATGGTAAGCCTCCACTCCCTTCTTACTGATGATTCATGTTTTCCCATACCATATTTGAATTCTTTGAGTGCGACTCAAGTTTTTTAGGAGATTACTTATGCAGGTGAAGAAAACAGCGACAGCAGGGACCATGGAATCGAGTGACATCATGATTTCCGTGATACCAAAGGCAGGGAAAGGGGTGGACGTGATGCTGACCAGCTCGGTCTCAAAACAGTTCGGGAACGAAATCAAATCGGTGATCCTTTCTTGTGCCGAACGTCTCAAAATCGATGGTGTACAAATCGTGGCGGTGGATAAAGGCGCCCTGGACTGTGTCATCAAGGCGAGGACTGAGACTGCACTCTACCGTGCGTGCGAGAGCCATGATTATCAATGGGAGGCCTGAGATGCCAGAGAGACTGAGAAGAACAATGATGTTCGTACCAGGGAACAATCCAGGCATGGTGGAGGACGCATATATCTACAACTGCGATTCAATCATGTTCGACCTGGAGGATTCGGTGTCGGTAACGGAGAAGGACGCCGCAAGGGCACTGGTGTTTCAAGCATTGAGCACAGTGGACTATGGGGATAAGGAGATCGTGGTACGGGTGAACGCACTGGATACACCTGTCGGCATAGAGGACCTTGAGGCGATGGTGCGCTCAAAGGTCGACGTAATCAGGCTCCCGAAAACGGAGAGACCGGAGGATGTGGTCTTTTGCGATGGGGAGATCACCCGCATCGAGAAGACAATCGGCAAGCCACTGGGCACAATAGGCATGATGGCAGCCATCGAGAGCGCAGAGGGAGTGCTGAACGCCCCTCAGATAGCGAAGGCAAGCAGACGCCTTGTCGGTATCGCACTGGGGGCCGAGGATTATGTGACAAACCTTAAGACAAGCCGATCGCCCGAGGGTACAGAGCTGCTGTTCGCCCGCTGTATGATCCTGCAGGCCGCAAGGGCCGCAGGAATCGCCGCACTTGACACTGTGTACTCAAACGTCAACAACGAGGAGGGCTTCAGGGCCGAGGTGAGCCTGATAAAGCAACTTGGCTTCGATGGTAAGTCGATTATCAATCCACGGCAGATTAAACCTGTTATCGAGATTTTCACGCCGACACAAAAGGAAATCGATAGGTCTCTAGCCATCATTGAGGCAAGCAGGGAGGCTCAAAGCAAAGGTTCCGGAGTCATCTCGCTCAATGGCAAGATGGTGGACAGGCCAATTGTGTTGAGAGCGGAGAGAATTCTTGCACTGGCGAGGGCTGCGAAGGTGCTACCATTGGAGGATGAGCAATGAGCATGGACAAGATAGACATCAAGGCGATCCCTTATGTCAATGAGCTGGAAGGAATTCACAAGCGGTTCGACATATGCGAGGTACACAAGGACTACTATACCTGCCTGGAACGCGAGGAGAAGGAGAATAAAATCGTCCCGAGCCTCGATGAGGCCATCAGGCTCTCTGGACTGAAGGACGGCATGACCATCTCTTTCCATCACCACTTCCGTAATGGAGACTACGTGCTGAACATGGTCATGGACTGCATCGCCAGGATGGGCTTCAAGAACCTCACAGTGGCCGCATCCTCCCTCAATGAATGCCATAGCCCTCTGATAGAACACATCCGCAACGGTGTGGTACGCAGGATAGAGACCAGTGGCATGCGTGGCAAACTGGCCGAAGCGGTCAGCCGAGGCCTGATGGATGTACCGGTGGTCTTCCGTTCCCATGGAGGAAGGGCCGCCGCGATTGAGACAGGGGTGTTGAAAATAGATGTGGCATTCCTCGGCGCGCCATCCTGCGACGCTTTTGGCAATGCGAACGGTTACTCGAGAGATAATGATAACGGGGTCATCTGTGGCTCAATGGGATATGCAAAGACCGATGCACAGTATGCCTGCAAGGTAATCATTATCACCGACAACATCGTCCCCTTTCCCAACGTACCGTTCGGCATCCCCCAATCCGACGTGGATTACATCGTCAAGGTGGATGCAATCGGGGATCCCAATGGGATTATGAGCGGGGCGACCCGCTTCACCAAGGACCCAAAGGAACTGATGATTGCGGAGACAGCAGCCGAGGTGATTGAGCACAGTGGCCGTTTCAGGCAGGATTTCTCCGTTCAGATGGGTTCAGGTGGCGCCAGCCTTGCTGTCGCGCACTTCCTACGCGAAAAGATGCTCAAAAAGAACATCAAGGCGCGTTTTGCACTTGGTGGCATCACCGGCCAAATCGTCGCCATGCACGAGGAAGGTCTGATTAAAAAAATCCTTGACGTTCAGTCGTTCGATCTCGATGCGGCCAAGTCCCTGAAGAACAACAGATTCCATCAGCAAATATCCGCCTCGTATTATGCCAGCCCAAACAACGAGGGCACTGCGGTCAACCAGTTGGACATTGTGGTGCTTTCCGCCCTTGAGGTCGATACCGATTTCAACGTCAATGTGCTTACAGGATCCGATGGAGTGATCCGTGGAGCTATCGGCGGACACAGCGACACTGCAGCAGGAGCCTCGGTATCAATCATTGTATGCCCACTAACCCGAGGGAGGATCCCGACCATTGTCGACAAGGTTAATACGGTGGTCACCCCTGGTAATACTGTCGACATCGTCGTCACCGACCAGGGTGTGGTGGTCAATCCACTCAGGAAGGACCTGATCGACCTTCTGATTAAGGCCGGTGTCAGCCTGTGCTCTATCGAGGATCTCAAACGTAAGGCAAGTAAGATTGTAGGAATTGAAACTCCCATTGAGTACACAGACAAGATTGTCGGTGTTGTCACCTACCGTGATGGCTCGGTCATTGACTTGATCTATCAGGTGAAGGAAAACGAATAGAAGGCAATGCAGGAAATGGAAAAGACTCCTACCTTGGCACAAGTGCTCTTGGAACGGGAAAGGAAAGCCAAAGCGGTCATGCATTTTTGTACAAGTGAAAGACTCACCACCCTTGCCTTCTCGCTCAACATCCCTGGCCCGGTGAAAAGCAACAGGATCATCGACCAATGCTTTTCCTGGTCCATCGATGCATTGAGAATGGGTTTCCCTGCCCTTGCCTTGAAATTGGAACACAGGGGCATTACTGGCCCCTATGCCATCTTCACCATCGATAGCGAGGCGGTATCCCTGAAAAAGCAACTTATCGCCTTTGAGGAGTCCTGCCCTATCGGAAGATTCCTTGATCTAGATGTCTTTACGAAAGAGGGAAATCAAATCTCCCGGACCGAACTCGGTTATCCTGAGCGATGTTGCTTCCTGTGTGAGAAAAACGCCAAGGACTGTGGCAGAAACCGCAGTCACTCAGTAGAAGAACTGGCCGATTACACCAGAAAGGAACTTGCCTCCTTTTTGAAGAAAGAGATCTAGTATGTACCTTGCCAAACTTGCAAGAGACGCACTCTTGGAAGAAGTGGACACCACTCCAAAACCTGGATTGGTGGATAAAAACAACAACGGCTCCCATACCGATATGGACAGAGGGACTTTCTACCGGAGTGCGGAAGCGTTGTTCCCTTACTTCGAACTGATGGAATATACAGGAAAAGACTCAAGGCGCATGGTAGGCGAATTGTTTCCTTTAATCAGAAAAATCGGCATCCAAGCGGAAAAAGCGATGTTCAAGGCCACCGGAGGCGTGAATACCCATAAAGGTATCCTTTTCTCCATGGGAATCGTCGTCACTGCTACCTCCTTTTGCGAGACGCATCAAGAAAAACTCACAATCAAATCAATCTGCGATGTTGTGAAGGAAATGTGCCATGATACATTGCAAGCAGAGTTTTCCACCATGGAAGGGAATACGCATGGGGAAAAACTATGGCGAAATATGCATGTCAAAGGTATTAGGGGGGAGGTGATGGAGGGATTCCCCTCGGTAAGGGAAGTCGCCCTTGCTCACTATCATGAAGGAAAAAACAAGTGCATGCCTCGTAATCAGATACTGGTGAACACCCTTCTTTCCCTGATGACGACCGTCGAGGATTCCAACGTCCTGTATCGTAACGGAAGGGAAGGCTCTGATTATGTGCGGGCCAAGGCAATGGAGGCTCTTGTCCTTGGTGGCGCATATACCCAGGAAGGCACTGGGTTTCTTGCATGGCTGGATAATGACTTCATCCAGCGTAACATCAGTCCCGGAGGATCGGCAGACCTACTTGCCCTGACAATTCTGCTGACTGCCATAGAAGAAGCAGAGACCCTCGCTCCCTAAAATATAGCTTTCGCTATAAGTATCCTGCAGCTGGAAGGCCTTTCCGTTGCCCTCCTTGGCATATATGCATTCCCCCCACATCGAGAACTACGGACCCACGGTATTTTCCACATAGGAGCCCTCTTTCATCGCGATTACCTTAGGTGGCCTCTTCTGCCCATGGATACCCAATAATATGGAGGGGGAACAAGACAGCCCAACATGAAACCGGCGGGGTTGTGCTTTTGGTTCTTCATTGGTTTTCCCTTTCTAGTCCGTGCCCATGTAATCAACCATAAAGGACATCAAACGGGAACTTCTTCATTTTTTCATGGATCCCTTATCCAGAAACCTTGGATTGCACACTGCTAATCAGATAAACAATCCTGGATATTTACATGGAAGGTAATTTCGCCATGGGGGTTTCCAAAAGAATCAAATTGATATAGGATGGCTTACTGCGATGCATGATGATCTGGTAGCTCAGTTGGATAGAGCGACTGCCTCCTAAGCAGTAGGTCGTGCGTTCGAATCGCATCCGGGTCAGGCAAGGTCGTTCGGGTTCAAAACCGGACGACTTTTTTTACAACAACAATAAAATCACAAGAATAAGCAGGATGAAGAAAATGAGCAGCCCAAGACCCATGGCATGATGCTTCCTCTGGATACGGCTCCCCACAGAAACAAGAGGTACCTCTTTCTTCACAGGTTCAGGTACCACAGGCACCGTCTTTTCCTGTTGTTTCTCTTCTTTTGCCTTGAGAAGCAACACACATTTGGAACACGGAACCATGCCATCGCAATCAGAAAAGACATCATAATAACTTTCCTTGCATTCGGGACAAACATAACAACGGCGCAGTACTCCATTCTCAATAAGCTTGCACACCACCATGGAGTGTCCCTTAGAGAGCTCAGGAACTTTCTTGACAAGCCTTTGCAAGAAAGAACGCCTTTCCGGCTTTTGCAAACCCGTCATCTGATGCGCAAGCTCCACGATACGCTCACTTAAAAGCCTGTCCTGTGTTACCAGAAGCAAATCCTCATTCTTGCCGATCTCGGAGAATAATTTCACAAGATGATCATCGGCAATGCCAGTCGAACCTGTATCCCCGATACGGACCAATCCCCTTTTGGCCAGATAACTGATAAACATCGGACGAATGGTCGCCCTGATCCGTACATCCTTATCCTTCTCAGGATTGTCCTTCAGACCATGAAGTTCCTCCATGGTCTTTTCCAATATCAGAAGTTTTTTCTTCCTTCTTCGGAGAATAGGCTCGGCATCGGCGACAAAATGAAGAAACCAATCCATCTGGATGATGGGAGCCGTATCGATGTAAATCTCATCAAAACTTCGAAGCTCCTCATCCAATCGCTCCAGATAAACCTTGTCCTTGCTCTGGTATCGCTGGTAATCATGAAGTTTGCAGGCTAAAACCTCACGAAGCAGGTCTTTTTGGTCCAAAGGGACCTTTTCTGTATTGACGCCAAAACTTCGCAAGGTACTGAGCACTGTCGTTTGGGGAAGATGAAACTCATCCGACAAAACGGCAATAAAATCGCTACTAAGAACAGGGGTGGAAACTGGACGAGCTTTACGGCTAAAGAATTTTGCCATGACCTTTACTTACTATCCTTCTCTCGCTTGTCGCGGATAATGTCCAACACTTCAGTTAAGCTCAAGCCCTTGGCTAGTGCCTCATCCTTCTTGCATTTGACAGGCAAGGCATAGTTGTCCTTGCCATGTTTCACATAGAATCCATATCTGCCTGACACAAGATTAATCTTCTGGTCCTCAAAGTCACCATAGGTGAAAAGAACATCACTGCTTGCATTCACCTTGCCACCCCCTCCTCTTTTTCTATAAGAAGACACCTTTTCCTGTGCAAGCAAATCCAAGGCCTCTTGCAAGGTAATGGAGAACAACTGCTCATCGTTGTCGACCTTGCTAAGATTACGATAGTTTCCATCACACCCCACATAAGGGCCAAACTTGCCGACGGTCGCATATACCTCATTGCCCGTGCTATCCTTGCCCAGCATGCGTGGCAGTGACAAATACCGCTTAGCCAGCACAACGTCATTGCTG
>JBAXZS010000040.1:0-13981 GCA_041670175.1 Sphaerochaetaceae bacterium
CTTCATTTGGCGCAGTCTTAAACTTTTACCTGTCAGCGAAAGCGATTCAGTAACGCACGCAAACATATACATAAATCAGGGTAATTGACTAGCTGCAACTCAAAAGATGAAAGCAAATAAATAGTAATGCCATTTTGCAGTAATGTCCATAACCTGCCCAATATATTATTTGAAGGAATTTTTTTTTGTATTTCTTGGAGCGTAAACGCTATAAAAGTAGTTTTTTTAATGAAAGTATTTATTTTAATATATTCATCTACGTATGCTTTTTTGTTCCATACTAATTAGCTAAGGGTGGAATGTAAGATATTTTTCTTCTTGTTCAATAAAAACCATAGAGTCTCCTGTTCCCTATATCCGGTATATTGAAGATAGTAGGAGATGCCGGTAAAGGTAGTCCTGGATTAAGAAGTTTATGCAAACCGGCTCTGCGATGGTGGCCAATGTTGATTGGTCGAGTTCTCGTTATTGCCTTAAAGAGGGAACTGGTGTATCTTTATCAATGTAAATGACATATGTCGAAAACCTAATAGATGTTGTTCAGAGGGGAAATCGGGATTAGAGGGAGTCGCATAGGGTCCGCCGGTGAGAAAGGAACTACCTCTTTTCGGTTTACTCCGACAATTTTTGAGGTAAGGATCAGGTTGCCATGAAAATCAGCGAAGTAGGTGGTCTCATTGCCGCCGCAAGTAAGAAAGCGACACAACCTCTTATGAAGATAGGTGCAATCTCCATAATAAAAAGAATTGTGATTGCATTCCAGCAAGCAGGAATATTCCCCATTGTCGTGGTGACAGGGGCGCAGGAACCAGAGGTGATGTACCAGCTGTCAGCTTTCGGAGTCATCTTTTTGCATAACGACAATAACGAGGAACCCCAGCTGTTTGATTCTGTCAAACTCGGACTGACCTATCTTGAGGATAAATGTGACAGGGTCGTGTTTACTCCTGTCAATGTCCCTATGTTCTCCCCTGTCACCTTGAACAGGCTGATTGCCACCAAGGGTGATATCATCACGCCGGTGTTTCAGGGGAGAGGAGGCCATCCTGTAGTGATTTCGAACGTGATGATTCAGCCCATACTTTCTTATCAGGGAAAGGAAGGACTGAGAGGTGCTTTCAATTGTTTTACCGAGAGAAGGATCTTTGTAGAAGTGAAGGACGAGGGGATACTCCAGAATGTCCATAGCGAGCAACAGCTGCATCAGCGATTGGAAACCTACAACAGGGAGCTTCTGCATCCAGTGGCGAATCTTCTTATTGAGAAGGAAAATCCTTTCTTCAATGCCCGCGGTAAGCTTTTGCTTTTCCTTATCAGTGATACCGCGTCTGTCCGTAAGGCCTGTGATATGATGGCACTCTCGTACGGGAAAGCCTGGGAGATGATCAATGCCTTGGAAAAGGAACTGGGATATCCGGTGGTGAACCGGCATCAGGGAGGCTTCAAGGGAGGGAACACCGAGTTGACCAGTCAAGGGGTGGCTTTCCTTGATGCCTATCAACGATTGGAGGATAAGGTCTTTAGATATACGCAAAAAGAATTCGAGCTTTTTCTCCAAGACACTTCCCTGCTCTAGCAAGTTCTTCTGACAAAGAATTTGCACATACAATAGGCTCCCTGTATCATTAATTAAAGGAGAACAACGGATGTATACCCTGATTATCAACGGAAAAACCGTCACCTGTAACGAGGACAAGAAAATGCTCTCGTTCCTTCGTGATGATCTGAGACTTACATCTGTTAAGGATGGATGCAGCGAAGGAGTCTGCGGAGCCTGTACCATTCTGGCCGATGGAGTGAAAGTTCGTTGCTGTATCCAGCCTGTCTCCCATTTCGCTGGTAAGAGTATCATCACAGTGGAGGGCCTTTCCGAGAGGGAACAAGAGGTGTATGTCCACTGTTTTGCTGAAGCAGGAGCTGTACAATGCGGTTTCTGCATTCCAGGAATGGTTCTTTCCGCCAAAAGTCTTCTTGAGGTGAATCTTAACCCGACTCTTGATGAGGTCAAGCAGGCAATCAAGGGAAATATATGCAGATGTACTGGTTATAAGAAGATTGAGGAGGCGATTCTCCTTGCTGCCAAATTCTTCCGTGATGATCTTCCCATTCCTAAACCAGAGACTGATGGTTCATTAAACCGGCGATTCAAGCGAGTCGACGCCAAGGAGAAAATACTTGGAGTTGGGAAATACACTGATGATATAATTGTCCCTGGGATGATTTATGCCAAGGCACTGAGAAGCAAGTATCCACGGGCACGGGTCAATAAGATTGATTTGTCCAAGGCACTTGCCCATAAGGACTGTGTCAGGATACTCACGGCAAAGGATGTCCCCAATAACAAGATTGGGCATATTGTCCAGGATTGGGATGTCATGATACACGAAGGGGACATCACTCGTTATATCGGGGATGCCATTGCCCTGGTGGCGACAAGGCATAAGGAGACACTTGATGAGGTCCTTGCCTTGATTGAGGTTGATTACACTGTCCTGGAGCCTGTCACGAGTCCGACCGATGCGCTCAAGGCGAGCGCCCCGCTCCTCCATGAGGGAGGGAATGTAATGCATAAGGAGACTCTCAAGCGAGGGGATAGTGATGAGGCGATAAAGAACTCCAAGTATGTGGTTACCCGTAAATATTACACTCCCTTCAATGATCATGCCTTCATGGAACCCGAATGCGCCATCGCTATACCTGAGGGGCCGGATAAATTGCTGATGTATACAGGTTCTCAGTCTGTCTATGACGAGCAGCGTGAGATTGCCCATATGCTCAAGATACGTGAGGACCAGATTCGTTGCCAGTCCCAGTTGGTAGGTGGTGGTTTTGGAGGCAAGGAGGACATGAGCGTCCAGCATCATGCAGCATTGATGGCTTGGATCACCAAACTCCCTGTGAAGGTAAAGTTTTCCCGCCAGGAAAGTATTCTGTACCATACAAAACGCCATGCGATGGAAATGGAATTCACTACTGCCTGTGATGAGAGAGGGCACCTTACGGCGATGAAGGCCATACTGATTGCGGATACAGGAGCTTACGCTTCACTCGGAGGTCCTGTGTTACAAAGAGCCTGCACTCATGCAGCGGGTCCCTATAACTACCAGAATGTCGACATCCTTGGTCTTAGTGTGTACACAAACAATGTTGTCGGAGGCGCTTACAGGGGTTTCGGGGTAACCCAGAGTTGCTTTGCAACGGAGAATAATATCAACCTGCTTGCGGAAATGGTGGGGATCTCCCCCTGGGAGTTCCGTTTCCGTAATGCTATCGAGCCGGGGCAGGTTTTGCCTAATGGGCAGATTGCGGATCCCAACTGTGCGATGAAAGAATGCCTGCTTGCCCTCAAGGATGACTATGAGAGCAATCCCTACTCCGGAATAGCCTGCGCTTTCAAGAATAGCGGGACCGGGGTTGGCCTGAAGGACATCGGCCGTTGTATTCTTGCGGTGGAGAAGGGGATTGTCCATATCCGTACTTCCGCAGCCTGTATGGGGCAGGGGATAGCGACCATGTGCACCCAGATGGTTTGCCAGCAGACAGGATTGGACCCGAAGTACCTTTTTCACGAGCGTCCTGATACGGAAATCACTCCCAACAGTGGCACCAGCACGGCAAGTCGTCAGACGGTCCTTACCGGTGAGGCCACCCGGCGTGCGGCGGAGAAATTGGGCAATGACTTGAAAGAAGGCAAAAGTTTGGAGGATCTGGAAGGCAAGGAATACTTCGGGGAATTCTCCGCTGTTACCGATCCTCTCAGTTCGGTCAAGGAGAATCCTGTCAGCCATGTAAGTTACAGTTATGGGGCTCAGGTGGTCATCCTGGACCAGCAGGGGAAAGTGAAGAAGGTTGTCGCTGCCTATGATGTGGGAACTCCAGTGAATCTGCAGAGTGTCGAGGGGCAGATTGAGGGTGGGATTGTCATGGGACTTGGTTTTGCACTGAGTGAGGATTTTCCCATGGAGGGAGGTTATCCCAAGGTCCGTTTCGGTACGCTCGGATTACTGAGGGCTCCCGATGCGCCTCCTATGGAGATCAAGCTGGTCCAGTCCAAGGGGGCGCCCTTGCCTTATGCCTTCGGAGCCAAGGGAGTCGGTGAGCTCTGCCTGATTCCCACTTCCCCCGCCTGCGCCCATGCCTATTACCGGCTGGATGGTAAATTCAGAAATTCATTGCCCTTGAAGGATACTTACTACAAGAAGGCGAAAGATGGGAAGTAAGGAGAGCATCAAGGGAATCATCCTGTCAGCAGGGTTTTCCAGTCGTATGGGGGATTTCAAGCCTTTGATGCAGGTCAAGGGGAAAACAGTGGTTGAGAACTGCCTTGACTCGATGCTTGGTTGTGGAATCGGACATGTCGTGTTGGTTCTTGGGTACAGGGGGAAAGAAATTGAGGAGCGGCTGCAAGGGAAATATGACTCAAGGCTCAGCATCATCTACAACGAGGAATATGCCACAACGGATATGTTCCATTCGGTGAAGCTTGGTATCAGCCATCTGGGTCCTTGCGATGCTTTCTTCGTCTTGCCTGGCGACATGCCGGATATTCACAAGGAAACCTTTTTTGCTGTGAGGAACAAATGGGAAAGCAGTGGGTGCCTTATAGTTTTTCCCGTTATGGATGGTTATAGGAAACATCCTCCCCTGATAGCGAGTAGTTGTATTCCCTCCATCCTTTCCTATAAGGGAGAAGGGGGATTGCGTTCGATTTGGAGATTGTTCGAGGATGATATTGCCACTGTCGCTGTTGATGATATCGGTTGTGAGACCGATTTGGACACATGGGACAGCTATGCAAGATTGATTGCAAGAGTAGGTAAGTCTTAAGAATAACAGAGGAGGTATCTGCATATGGATATCAGTAAGTCGGTCAAGAAGAAAGACCATGAGCCAAAGATGAACGGGTCAGCCATGTATGTTGGTGATTATCCGACAGACGGTGTTTTGTTTGGAAAGCTTTTGCATTCGACACGAGCCAAAGCAAAGCTGATAGATATACAGGTCCCTGCCTTGCCTGCCGGGTATTTTGTCATCGACAAGAATGATGTACCGGGCGTTAATAGGGTCCATATCGTCAAAGACGATACTCCGGTGTTCGCTGAAGGGACAGTGGAATACATAGGTGATCCCATACTGATGGTCGCAGGTCCTGACCAGCAGGAGGTCGACCGTATTCTCAATGGAATTCAGGTGACGTATGAGGATCTCACTCCGGTTCTCAGGATTGAGGATGCTGATACGGTGTTTTTTGATTACACCATCGAAAAAGGAAATGTCCAGAAAGGATTCAGGGAAGCTGACAAAGTCTACGAGGAGACCTTTCGTACCGGGTATCAGGAACAGGCCTATCTGGAACCGCAAGGTGTGGTGGGTTTTGTTCATGACAATCGGGTCACGGTCCATGGTTCCATGCAGTGTCCTTACTATATCCATGGGGCTGTCGCCAAAGCCATGGGGTTCGAGGCCAGCCAGGTCCAGATTGTCCAGGATGTTACCGGGGGCGCTTTTGGGGGAAAAGAGGACTACCCTTCCATAATCGCCTGTCAGGTCGCAGTTGCTTCCTACAAGGCCGGGAAGCCTGTCAGGCTTATCTTTGAGAGAAGAGAAGATATGGAGGTGACTTCCAAACGGCATCCCTCTCTCTGCACGTATCGGGTGGCAATCAAGGATGGAAAAGTTACGACCATGGATATTGATGTCAAGTTCAATGGAGGTGCATATACCACTTTGTCGGCAGTGGTGCTCCAGCGTGGTATCATCTGTGCCAGCGGGGTCTATGATATCGATAATCTCCATATCAGGGGAAAGGCAGTCAAGACAAACACAGTCCCTTGTGGTGCCTATCGTGGCTTTGGCGCTCCTCAGACTTTCTTTGCCGTCGAGATGATGATGAACCACATCGCGCAGGATCTTGGAAAAGAGCCCCTCGCATTCAAATTGGCCCATATGGTCAAGCAAGGGGACAGCACCTCCACCAGTGGCAAGTATCATTTTCCTGTTCCTCTTCCTGCAATGGTTGAAGAACTTGATAAGATTTCCGGTTATCGGGAAAAGAGAGCTCTCTATGCAAAACAGACGGGAAGATATCGCCGTGGAATTGGGTTTTCCGCAATCTTCCATGGAGCGGGTTTTACAGGCTCAGGGGAAAGGGATCTTATCAAGGCCGTGGTGAAACTGCATAAATACGTCGATGGAAAGGTGGAGATTCTCGCTTCCAATACCGATATGGGCCAAGGCCTCAAGACGACCTTCTCCAAGATTGTTGCGAACGAGCTGAACGTCCCCTTGGATCGGATTGTTATTACAAATCCTGATACTGACAGGGTTCCTGATTCCGGTCCTACTGTCGCATCTCGTTCCCTGATGGTTGTCGGCGAGTTGCTTCGCAGGGCTACCATTAACTTGAGAAGCCACTGGAAGGATAATGAGGACCAGGTGGTTGAGGAGCACTTCAAGGAACCGGATTTTGTCATTCCCTTCTCCTTGGATACTTTCAAGGGGGATGCCTATCCTACATACGCTTGGTCTGTAGATGCCATTGAGGTGGAGGTTGACACCCTTACCGGGGTCTCGAAGATTCTTGGCTCCTATGGAGTGTTTGATGTCGGGACACCTATTGATGAGAACATTGTGGTAGGGCAGATGGAAGGTGGTTTCCTTCAGGGGATAGGATATGCCTCAATTGAGGAAATGAACACTGATGGTTCGGGAAGGATCCGAAATAATAGTTTCACCGATTATGCGATACCTACTTCCATGGATGTGCCGCATCTGGTTGCAAAACTGCATGTCGAGAAATATCCAGATGGACCTTATGGTGCCAAGGGAGCAGGAGAGTTGCCTCTTGTTGGGGCTGCCCCTGCCTATGTCGGAGCTTTGGAGCAGGCGTTGCATAGTCCGTTGAATCATGCACCGTTCACCACAGAGGATACGATGAATGTCCTGATGAAGGAGAAAAAATGAGGGATACAGGAATTTCATTCATTTTGAATGGGGAGAAGGTTACCTATGAGGGGAAGGCGAACGATCGGCTGCTGGATGTGCTGAGAGAGCATTTCCATCTTACCGGAGTGAAATGCGGATGCAAGGAAGGTGAATGCGGTTCCTGCTCCGTCCTCCTTGATGGACAACTGGCTAATTCCTGCATGGTGGCCATGGGACGGGTGCAGGATAGTGAGGTGACCACTATCGAAGGATACAGCAAAACGGAACGCTTCAAGGTGCTGGATAGAGCGTATGCCGCAGTGAGTGCTGTCCAATGTGGCTACTGCATTCCTGGGATGGTACTTGCCAGTGAGTGCATCCTCAGTGCCAATCCCCATCCTACTGAAGAGGAGATACGCATAGGCATTTCCGGGAATTTGTGCCGTTGTACAGGATACAACGCCATTGTCAAGGCAATAAAGATTGCCTCTGAGGAGGGGAATGGATTATGGTAAACGGTATTGTAGCAACAGATTTGAAAGAAGCCCTCATTGTGAGGGCGCAAGGAAACTATACTCCTTATGGCGGTGGCACCGATTTGATGATCAAGAGTGACAGGAACGCCAGATATCTTTTCTTGCACAAGGTCCCCGAAATGAAACGGATTGTCGAGGATGATCGCTATATTCGCATCGGTTCCTCCTGCACTTTCACTGAAGTATTGCAGAATCCCAGGATTCCTCAGTTGCTCAAGGAGGCTGTCAGCCAGATTGCCGCTCCTGCCATCAGGAATCTGGGGACCATCGGAGGGAATATTGGTAATGGTTCAGCCAAGGCCGACAGCGCATTGATTTTCTTTGTGTCGGATTCCTTGCTCCGATTGGCCAGTGTCAGGGGTGAACGTGTGCTTCCCATCAAGGATTTTTATTTGGGAAGGAAAAAGCTGGCCCTCTCGGAAGATGAGCTTATAGTCGAGGTCCTCATGCCGAAGAAAGGGCTGGACAATTATTATTACAAGAAGATCGGTGCCAGGGATGCGCTTGCCATCTCAAGGGTTTCCTTTGCCGCCCTGCTCGAGATCAGCGAGGGGATTATCAGGAACTGCGCCACCGCATTCGGAGCGGTGACCGAAGTTGTGTTCCGCCGTCCTGATTTTGATGCCCTCTTGATTGGTAAGACCCTTGAAGAGGCAAAACATCAAAAGGATTCCTATCTTGCTGCATATGAGAAAGCCTTGGTTCCAATCCAAGGAAGAATATCAGCAGAGTATCGCAAGGTTGTCTGCATGAATCTGCTCAAGGACTTCCTTGAGAAGAATGGCATTTGATTTCAAGCCCAATAATTTCTTACTTTCTCTAAGCAAGCGGGAAAAACACCGCTTGCTTATAAATATTCAGAAATGCATGCATATTCATACAAGACAATTAAAAGGCCAGGAACTTTTTGTGCTTTCAAATGAGGCGAGCAGCATTTTGCCCGAATTGCTCCAGGATCCCTTCGCCTGGGCATAGCCATTGAGCCTGTCTCTGTGGGAGAGGCTCGAAATCTCATTCTTTGCTAGGGAACAGCCCTTGACGTGGTACCCGCACAACCGACGGACAGGAATTGAAGGGCGAAGGTTGTTGGCGTGGAAACTTACCTATATAGGGAAAGGATTCTTTTCTCTCTATCCATAAAGGGATTGTCCTTGTTTTAGCAAGAATCCGTCGATTCCTGACAGGTCTTGGAGGAAAGAGGGAACTAAGCCCGCGAGGTCTCAAAACCTATTTTGAAATTGTCTCCTCATTTTATGGAAAGATTCTCATATTGTTATTGACATATGTCGAAAACTACCCTATTCTTAAAAGAGTAAATGGCATATGTCGAAAACCCTGCCTATGGGTATCGGCATTATGCAGGATGCAATCAGAGGCGCACCAGGAGGTGTTTCGTGCCAAGACCAAGGAAATGGAGGATGGTATGCTGTATGCCTACGAATACCAGTTTTGGTCCACTGGGCGTCCCTTTTGATACCCATGATACAATAAGTATGTCCGTTGACGAGTATGAGGCTATCCGCCTAATTGATTTGGAAGGTTGCACTCAAGAGGAATGTGCCACGCAGATGCATGTGGCGCGGACCACTGTACAGGGAATTTATGAATCGGCGAGAAAAAAACTTGCCCAGTCCCTGGTAAACGGGAAAGCCTTGTATATCGAGGGAGGAGAGTACCGGCTTTGCGATGGACAAGATGTGGGATGTCGTAGGGGAGGCTGCTGCAGATATCGTTTCGCACAGTTGCTCCAGGATGATCAGAAAAAAAGTGAATGAGATTGAACAGGAGACAGCAATGAGAATAGCAATTCCCGTAGAGGATATTAGTGTTGAGGGTAAGGTATGTCCTTCGTTTGGACGTGCTCCTTATTTCTATTTGTATGACACTGAAGATGGCCACACCCTTTTCTTGCAAAACAGCGCAGCCGAGAGCCAGGGAGGAGCAGGGATAAAAGCGGCACAGCTTCTTGTTGATAATCAGGTGGCGGTGGTGCTTGCTCCCCGTTGTGGAGAGAATTCAGCAAAAGTACTCCACTCTGCCAACATGCATATCTACAAGACGGTTTCTTCTGGTGTCTCTGAGAATCTTGCTCTGTTTGCACAAGGAAAACTGGCTTTGCTGGACAAGTTTCATGCAGGATTTCTTGGTCATGCGGAATAACGACCTCACCATTGCGGTGCTCAGTGGCAAGGGGGGGACTGGCAAGACCTTGGTATCGGTGAATCTTGCTGCGTTGCTTCCTGATTCCACCTATATCGACTGCGATGTGGAAGAACCCGATGGGCATCTGTTTTTCAAACCCGTGTTTGGAACCTCTGTCCCTGTCATGGTCAAGACACCGCAGGTTGATGAAAATCGGTGCACCGGGTGTCATGCCTGTGTTGATTTCTGCAAATTCAACGCACTTGCACTTATTGGCAGCACACTCATGGTGTTCAACGAAATTTGCCACAGTTGCGGGGGATGTGTCCTTGTTTGTCCAAGAAAGGCTCTCTCGGAGAAAGAACGGATGGTCGGTTTTGTAAGGGAAGGGATTTCCCGAGGAGTCCAGGTGGTAACAGGGACGATGAATATCGGAGAATCTTCCGGAGTGCCAATCATAGAGGCGGAGCTGAGGATCAAGGAGAAAAACATCAATAATCTTACTTTCATAGATTGTCCTCCAGGAAGTGCCTGTCTGGTGAGGAAAAGTATCCAGGAGGCGGATTATTGTTTGTTGGTAGCCGAGCCTACCGTTTTCGGAGCCCATAACCTTGCGATGGTATATGCCTTGGTGTCCTCATTGCACAAGAGATTTTCTCTTGTCCTGAACAAATGCCTTGGTGGAGAGGAAAATCCCTCTGAAGTCTTTGCCATTGAGCACCAGATTCCTATTGTAGGAAGAATCCCTTTCGATAGCGAGCTCGGATTGTTGAATTCCGAGGCAAAGGTTGTGGTTTGGGAAAGCGAGAAGTACCGGCAGCTTTTCTCCTCGATTCTCACTACGGTTCTGAGGGAGGCCCACCATGAGGCAACTGGTAATTCTTAGTGGCAAGGGAGGCACAGGCAAGACGACCGTCGCAAGCTCGTTCATCAAGCTTGCAACAGCGAAAACCTATGCAGATTGTGATGTTGACGCACCGAATCTTCATCTTATTGGTTCCCCTTTCCCCTCTGTGAAGCAGACCGATTACTTTTCGATGCCTAAAGCGGTCATTAATGCCAATTTGTGCATTTCCTGTGCGATGTGCAGGAAGTATTGCCGCTTTGGTGCCATTGTAAAAGACAAGACCTATAAAGTTGACGCTGCTTCTTGCGAAGGGTGCGGTGTCTGTGCTTTTGTTTGTCCTGCCAAGGCCATCACTATGGAGAAGACAAAGGCAGGTGACTTGCTCTTGTACTCGGACACTGATAATACCGTTTTCTCCACTGCTGTCTTATCGATGGGAAGTGGGGCCACAGGGTTGCTGGTCACCCAGGTGAAGAAGCAAATGAAAGCTGCTTCAGGGGAGACTCCTTTGGCCATCATCGATGGGTCGCCTGGTATTGGCTGTCCTGTCATCGCTTCCTTGTCAGGGGCCGATATGGTCCTGATAGTCGCAGAACCTTCCATATCCGGTATCAGCGATATGGAACGGATTATCGGTACTGCCCAGCAATTTCAGGTGCGTCTTGCTGTTTGTATTAACAAATATGATACGAATTTATTGCAAAGTTCCCATATCGAATCCTACTGCAGGACAAGAAGGATACCCTTTGTCGGCAAGATTCCTTTTGAACCGATGGCGATCAAGGCTATCAATCAAGGGAAGTATCTGGTTGATTTTCCCTGTGAAGGCGCAAAGGCTCTTGCTGATGTTTTTGCAGAGACCATGGATTTGCTTCAAGCGGAGGTCGTTTGATGATTATTAAGACATTGGTTGAAAATATCTCGTCAGAGTTACCGGGGGAGTTCGGGTTGTCACTGTACTTTGAGACAGGGACGCACAAGTTTCTCTTTGATACGGGAGCTTCCTCTCTTTTTGCTGATAATGCCAAGAAACTTGGAGTGGACTTGCAGGCGGTGGAGTTTGTTATCCTTTCCCATGGGCATCATGATCATGGGGGAGGGCTCAATACCTTTCTTGCCATGAACAAAACGGCAAAGGTATTTCTTAAAAAGAGTGCTTTTGGTTCCTTTAAGTCTGAAGAGGGCACGGATATGTATGAAGATCTTGGGTTGGATCCGAGCCTGAAGGATAATCCTCGGATGGTGTTCACTTCCGATTATTTCGAACTTGCTGACGGGGTCACCTTGTTTTCCGGGGTGAAGGGGACCAATTTCTTTCCAATGGGGAACCAGAGCCTGTTCAAGCTGGAAGAGGGAAAATATATCCCTGATGATTTCCTGCATGAGCAGAATATGGTTGTGAATGAGAATGGGAAATATCTGCTTGTTTCAGGGTGTTCCCATCGAGGCATAGTCAATATCCTTCAACAGTTCTATGTCTTGTTCGGACGGTTTCCGACTCATGTGATTGGTGGGTTTCACTTATATGACCACAAGACAGGTAAGACGGAAAGCGATCAGACCTTGAAGGGTATCAGCAAGTATTTGTTGTCCACAGGTGCCCTTTATTATACCTGCCACTGTACTGGTGTGGAAAGTTACCACAAGTTGAAGGATTTCATGGGTGAGCGTATTGAGTATTTGCCATGTGGCAGATGCCTAACAATATAAGCAAGGAGTTTCGTTAATGAGTGAGCAGTGTGATAAGAATTGTGATAGTTGCACGGATGATTGTCCTGACAGAAAAAAAGAGGAGACGGATTTTCATGTGCAACCAAAGGAATCGAGTAAGATAAAACATGTCATTGGCATCGTCAGCGGCAAAGGCGGGGTGGGAAAGTCCCTAGTGACCTCCCTGCTTGCAGTAGCCATGAACAGAAGAGGTTATAAGACCGCAGTGCTTGACGCTGATGTTACCGGCCCCTCCATTCCTAAGGCCTTCGGGATTACCGATAAGGCAACCGGTGATGAGAAGGAAGGGATCAATCCTAATCTGAGCAGGAATGGCATCAAGATTATGTCAATCAATCTCCTTCTGGAAGATGAGACGGCTCCAGTTGTCTGGAGAGGTCCTCTAATCGCTTCCGCGGTGAAGCAGTTCTGGTCAGATGTACTTTGGGGTGAGGTGGACTATATGTTTGTGGATATGCCTCCTGGGACAGGGGACGTTCCTCTGACCGTGTTCCAGTCATTGCCGATTGAGGGAGTTGTTATTGTGACATCTCCCCAGGAACTGGTATCCATGATTGTTGCCAAGGCTGCCCGGATGGCAGAGATGATGAATATCCCTATTCTCGGTCTTGTGGAGAATATGTCTTATTTTACCTGTCCTGACAACAATAAGAACTATAACATCTTTGGGGAAAGTCACATCGAGGAGATTGCAGGTACGCATCATTTGCCCATATTGGCAAAAGTCCCTATCGATCCTGCGATTTCCAAGGCCTGTGATACAGGTTCCATAGAGTCATATGAGGGTGCTTGGTTGGATTCGGTTGCGAATATCTTAGAGAAAATGGAGAAATAAAGTATGAGAATTGCGGTTGCGAGTGAGAATTCAATGGTTACTGGGCATTTTGGTCATTGTGAGAGCTTCATGCTCTTCGATACCGAAAATGGGAAAATCACCAAGGTGGAGACTGTCCCCAATCCTGGGCATAAACCTGGCTTTTTGCCGGTGTTCCTCAGTGAAAAGGGCGTAGAGGTCATCATCTCAGGTGGCATGGGTGGTGGTGCTGTCGATATTTTCAATGAGAAGAATATCGAGGTCATTCTTGGAGCTTCAGGAGATGCCAAGGTTGCTGTGCAGGCCTATTTGGATGGAAAACTTCAGTCCACCGGCTCAATCTGCCATGAGCATCAGCATCATGACGAATGCGGGGAGTAATCTCAGCAAGTCAAGACAAAGGGGACCATGACCAATATGGTCCTCTTTTTTGTATGGAGGATACTGTCGGAATCCCCTTATCCCAACTTGAATGCTTTTTTACTTTCATTGAGGGGCGTTCTTTGAATAATCAAAGGAAAGGGTATAGACAATATTGTCAGATTTTACTAGGAATTTTGAGAAATGGATTGGCCTATTGTTTTCGTCAGAGATTACCTTCTTAAAGAAAAACACAGGAGTGCCTACAGGGCATTGCAAGAGTTTTGACTCATCGAATATGGTGACCGAGGCAGATAATTCCTTATATACCTTTGAGAATTTGTATTTATATTCATTCTTTATGAGACTGAAGGTTGAGACGTCATCAAGCAACTTGGGAAAAAGATCTGGGTACAATTCCAAGGGGAACCAAGCGGTATCGATTAATTCAGGAGTACCGGAAATAGACATGAGCCGTTTCAATTCAATCACCTCTGCACCTTCTTCAATGCAGAGCCATTCAGCAATTTCAGGAGTGGCTTTGACAATTTTCTTATACAGTACTTTTGTATGTTTCTCGAAACTTTGATTCTTGTAGGTCTCGGTGAACCCGACTACGTCGAGAAG
>JBAXZS010000041.1:0-13970 GCA_041670175.1 Sphaerochaetaceae bacterium
AAGACCCAAAAGCGAAATGATCAAACCCGAAAAACCAAAGAGACCGAGGGGAAGACCAAGGAAAAATGCAGTTGCCCAAGCTACTGTAAACTAGCTATAGTCCGTTTTTTTGGGAAACTTTTAATTGATGAGGGGCACCAATTGCAGAGTGAAAAACCCTATCACCCAGGGAAGTATGTACAAATACCCCGCATACCCTTTTCTTCTCTTATTCTTCATTGTGTGACTCCCTCAATATTCCGGTCTGGCCTCTACAGCCAGACCGGTTGTTGCTGATATCTTGGATAACGCTAGATTTCCGCCAGGACATTCTGCAAATTGGTCAGGAATTTGTCAGCCGCCTGCTCAGAAGTCAGTTTCCCGAAAGCAAATTCATCAATGACATCCTGCATCGCCTGCATGACCTGGGTGTTCAATTGCCAGCTGGAACGTTTCTTCCCAACTACAGACAATCCAATCTTTGTCGCTTTGCTGTAGACAGGATCGACTTTTCCTTCACGGGAAAGTTGATCAAGGGCATTTGAGTTGGCAGGAATACCACGGCAGATACCAAGGATTGAAGTGGCATCAGGATCGTTATACAGATAGTTCATGAACTTGAATGCCTCTTGCTTGTGCTTGGAATTTGCGTTAACCGCAAACAATTGGGCAGGCAGCATCCTCACCCCGGTATCCACAGCATTTTCCATAATTGGAAGTCTTGCCACATCCATATCCTTCTTTCCTGCCATGTTGATGATTGCAGTCCAACAGAAGGCGGTAGCGCTCTTTCCATTGATCCATGTTGGATTCTGATCCCATTTCATGTAATACAGGGAAGTCTGTGCAAAGGGCTCGACAATGCCAAGATCGAACCATTGCTTGAAATAGGTGAAAGCCTGGACGAGCTGGTCTTTTGTGCACATGATGGTTTTGTCGTCATCAATGATGCCACCAGCAATTTGTGCCATGTACAGTTCAAAGAAGTACCTGAACGTTTCAGGATCGGAACCGTTGAAATAGCAAGAGGGATCCGTCTCATGGACTTTCTTTCCCATGGAAATGATTTTGTCCCAGTCCCAGACGGTGTCGGGATTGATGCCCGAACGCTGGAGCAGACCACGGTCAATAATCATGCACTGGGTCGAAATGCCATTCGGCATGCTTACCAGTTTGCCTTCATAGGAGCAATCCTCATCAAGCAACCGCTTGTCGAACTTGCTCGTATCCACCAAGTTCTTGTCAATCTCGGCGAAGACATTTCCCTTTGACATCAACTCATCCAACCATTCAGGACTCACCTGCATCACATCCGCAGAAGTCCCTCCTGCAAGCTGGGTCACCAGTTTCTGGTAATACCCATCCCAACCGCTGTATTCACCGCTGATGGAGACATTGGGGTACTTTTCCTGGTATTTGGCAATGGCATCAAGAGTTGCCTTGTGCCGGCTGTCCCCGCCCCACCAAGACATACGGAGAGCGCTCTTTTCCTGAGAGGCATTCTCCTGTTCTTGAGCTCCGTTCGCAAATAGACCGCCCATGGCAATCACAACAACAGACAGCAACACAAACACTTTTTTCATACTTTCCTCCTTGTTCATGCTCTTTTGAGTATTGTCGAATCCCATAGGGAATCCGCACAGTACGAAAATCTTGACAATAAGTATCATCTTTTGATATTTCTGCAACAATACAAAAAATCAGAAGGTTCAGACAAAAAGCCGAACCTCAAAATGGAGCTACGAGGGTGTGTATTATTATCTTCACGCTGGAGCCACAAACCACGTCTGACAAGCCTTACTCTTGATGGGTTCCTTATGCGAAAGCGTGGGGTAAATTGGGAGAACCTGCCATCATTGCACATGTCCCTTGAGGATTTGTCCAACGAGTCAATCAAGAAATTTGTTGGGATTGCGATGGCAAGGGGACGGATTGATCCGTCGGCCCAGACAGCAAGCAAAGAAGACTTCCTATGTTGGTATCCAAAGGGAAGAGCGTTATCCATTTCCAAGAGAGGCTTTGCGTGAGGCTGTCTTGAATGCTGTTGTACACAAGGACTATTCAAGCTGCATACCAATCCAGGTCAGCGTCTACGATGATAAACTGTACATTGGTAATTGCGGGCAGCTCCCTGAAACAGGGACTCTGGATAGAATGTCTCCGTATTGATGCCATTTCCCAGTCCCTTTCTTATCTGAGGCTTCCCTCACCCGCCTTTTTCCTAAGGACCTCACTTCTGGGCAAGTTCGGGGTTATCTGTGACGATGAAAATCGTCATCCAGTTTATCCAGCTCTGGTTTTGAAAGCATGTAGTACCTCGATCAGGCAGTACGCTGTCAGTATATGAGACATCGCCATATAATGTGCATGATATCCTTCTTGACATGAAAAAGTTTCAGTCGCTGGAAGATAAGAATGCCCCGAAAATCATCATCGCAGATGCAATCAAGTATCGGAGACCTGGCATTTCCCTGAACACCACGAACGATAGCGCTGCTCCGATGAATGGTGCCGCTGAATAGTAAGCGCTGGTGCGGGAGGCTCCAAGGTAACGCTGAGCATACACATACAAATAACTACTCATTCCAAAAGCCACACTGCCAAGGAGGATGGTAGTTATTATCGGCCACACCTCACCAAGCCGTTCTCCTAATGCCAAGCCGATGACCAATGAGCCGGTTCCCGAGCAGAATCCCTTGATAAGCACGATCTGGCAAGGATTTTTGGACGAGAGTTTGCGTGTGCAATTGTTTTCGATTCCCCAAAAACAATATGCAAGTATGATAAACAACGCCCCCATGGAAAACCTAAGAGCCGACAGGTCCTCGACTGAAAGCAGAATACTTGAAAAGGTAAAGAATGTTATTCCTGTCCATAACCTGGCACTGATTGTTTCCTTGAAGAAAAACAAAGCAATCAATGCAGTAGCGACCGTCTCGAAATTTGTCAGCAACGAGGCATTCGCCGCGCTGGTCGTCCTTAATCCAAACATAAGAAAAATTGGAGCGGCAATATCTAATGCCACCATCGCAACCACATATGGCAATTCTGTCTTGCTCAATCGCTTCTCTTTACTTTTTATGAGTGCCTCGTCCTGGAGTACTTTGATGATTACCATTGCAATTCCTGCACCTATATATAAAAAACCTGCCATGAGCGTTGGGGGAATATAATCCAACAAGATTTTTGAGAATGGCGCATTCACTGCATAGCATACAGCTGCCAACAGTGCCATGGATATTCCGAATCGGTTCGTTTCCTGTTCCATAGGATCAGATGATACATTCCCTTCACCTGAGTTCCATGCTACAATTAGTCACCATGTAAGTTATTGAACACAATGTGCAATTATGTATGGAGGAGTGATGGACAGGCGACAGCAGAAAACACAACAGGCAATCTTCAAGGCATTTGACAGGCTTCTCGAGAAAAAACGGTTTGAAGAAATCTCAATAAAGGACATCGCTGAGGAAGCGAACATCGGACGCAGCACCTTCTACTCTCACTTCGAGACCAAGGCTGACCTGATGGATGCCGTATGTTCTGAAATCTTCACCCATGTCCTCTCTACGACAATCTCTACTGAGCAGTCGCATGACTTTTCCACCTCAGACTCCAACCTGAAGAATCGGCTCATACACATCCTCTATCACCTCAAGGACAACGGCTCGACAATCAGAGGCGTCTTTGCTTCAGGCGATGGGCTGTTGTTCCTACACTATTTCGGGGAGTATCTTAAGGAAATGTTCAACCCATATGTTTTAAGCCTCTCTATCCAGGTACCAAATGATTACCTGCTGAATCATATGGTCACAGGATTTGCTGCTACTGTGAACTGGTGGCTTCAGGGTGGATTCTCACCTACCCCTGAAAGGATGGCCGAGTTTTTCATGCAAGTGAATGGTCTGGTGACTCCAACACGTGATGTATTGTGATTTACCAAGAAAATTCCCCAGCAGGTCAAAAAAGATGGCTCTTTTCGTGTAGTATTGGTCTCTTGTAAAGTAAAATGTCCCTTTTATTTTTCCTTTGGTTTCTTCCACAGCAAGCCTCCAACAATTTGATGCTAAGATTCCCCAATCAAAATTCTTCTTTGAATATCTTGAAAGGGGTAGAGCCATTGAGAATCTTCCTGACACTTTATCTTACTGCTCACCCCGATTTTCGAGCAGGTTGACTGTCTTCTTGATTTGGTTTACTTCAAGTATCTCAAGGCGAAGATTTCTTATGTTGGTATCCAAAGGGAAGAGCGTTATCCATTTCCAAGAGAGGCTTTGCGTGAGGCTGTCTTGAATGCTGTTGTACACAAGGACTATTCAAGTTGCATACCAATCCAGGTCAGCGTCTACGATGATAAACTGTACATTGGTAATTGCGGGCAACTCCCTGAAACATGGACTCTGGATAATCTTATCGGCAAGCATGTCTCAAAGCCATTCAATCCAAATATCGCAAATACCTTCTTCAGGCTTGGCTACATTGAGACTTGGGGACGAGGCATTGAAAAGATATTCTCAGCTTGCGCTGCTGACGGTATTTTGGCTCCCGGGTACACCGTGCATCCAAGAGACATCATGCTGAAATTCACCACGCCTGAAGACAGAATCATTAGGACATTGGGTAAGGTGCCAGAAAAGGTGCCAGAAAAGGTGCCAGAAAAGGTGCCAGAAAAGGTGCCAGAAAAAGTCTCTCTAGAGAATCGGATTTTCCAATATTTAGGTGACAACCCCTACAGCACGGGAATTGAATTATCACAACAACTCGGCGTAAGCAGAAAGACAGTGACAATAAAACTTCGAAAATTAAAAGAAACCGGACGGATCAAGAGGATAGGTTCTGATAAAAAAGGCCATTGGCAAATAATCGGATAGCCCGACGCCCCCACCCTGATCGACTCCCTTATTCTTTCTGGAAGTGAGAACTACTAGGCAACTTTCAATCTCAATCCAGAAAGAGCAGACAAGCAAGGTCCTGAGAAGGCTCGGAAGGGAAATCGATTGTAGGCAAGATAGCCAAGACAAAGAATCAAGATAGGATACTGCAATCGCAAGATTGGAGAAGCTTTTCAAGTGATATGAGTAAGTTGGAGTCCTATGGGATAAGGAAAGTTAAGCTCAGAGAAGTAACAATGCCTTAAGGTAAAAAAACGAGAGACGGTCAATAATGGGTTATGAGGTTCTTTTATCAAGTTCCAGTAAAAAGCCGGCAAGCACTTTATCATTTATTTCGGGATTGACTTTATTGATAGTGCGTGCCATTTTTTCTGCTTTTACTTTTGTTATAAGCTTTGCGTCCAAAAGTTTTAAAATCAGTTCAAGTCCCCAGACAACAGTTCCTCCGGCATCTTTGCAATGTCGGCGAAGCAGGCAGTCATTGGTAAGACAATCCCATTTCTTTTCTCGTACATAGTACAGACAGGTCCTATCTTGGTACGAAAGCCCTGCAATTTCTTCCAGTTCAAGAGGTGTCTCAACAATGGTAAGACCAAGCTCTGCAGACTCTTGTTCTGAAATAACACCGACTTCATGCAAAATAATGTCAGGAACATTTACTTTCTCATAAAGTTCTGTGATTTTTGCAATCACCTTTCTATCTGCTTTTATAAAATCAATGAGAATGTTTGCATCACAAATTGCTATTTCAGCCATGAACCGATACGCTCCCGCATCTCTTCAATGGAAACATCGAGCATCTCGGTAGCACGGCTTATACTGATTTTTTCAGCTTCATATGCTTGGCGGACTAACCCTGCAAATCGTTCATCTTCAAATGGCAAGCTGTGAATATGCTCAGGTTCGTCTTTCGCAGGGGTAAGATTTCTCTCATCAAATGGATTAGGCTCGTAATTATCCTTTAAGTCATGATGATACCTTGTGTTATACAAAGTATTAAATTTTTGATACATTGTCTCATCAGACATTTTCTCGCTTAATCGATAGAGAACTGTCTTATAACTCACACCAAAGTATTGTTTAATGTACAGCACGGCATCTATCCATGAAATCCCTCTATATTCTTTCAATTTATCGAGAAAAGCATTTTGTGGCATAAGTAATTCTGTTGCAAAACTATTGGCTTCTTTTTCTTCTTTCGGATTTTCTTCTGTGCATATACCGTCAAATGAGTCAGAGTGCAAAAGTAGATGTCCTAATTCATGCGCAACGGTGAAACGTTTTCGTTCCATGCTGATCTTGTCATCTGAGTTCACAACGATAGCAGGCCCCCCGTCATTCTTTCCTATCGATATGCCAAATGTTTTAGAAAGGCCGAATTTGTGCAATCTGATTTTTATGCCACAGTCTGTTACACAACGAACTATGTCATATATGGGTTCGTCTGCTCTTAATTTAAATTTTTCACGAACATAAGAAGCGGCCTCTTTTGGAGATGAAAAAGTGTTATTTTCAAATAAATATTTCGCATGTATATTTAATTCTTTCTCAAGGGATTGATAGTTTGTAAGCCATTCCCTTGCATCGATTAAAAGATGATCCCGTTTTGCAATTTCACGTGCTGTAAGTGTCTTTTGCGTACGAAATCGGACGGTTACTAATTTTGGAGTATCCGCTATAAGATCAGTTAATGAAACATGTAAAGCATCAGCTATCTTAAGCAGTGTAGACGAATTGGGACTCCCCTTTCCATTCAGCAGATTAGAGAGCGTAGCTTTACCCATACTACTTTTTTCCGCTAGTTGCGGTATGGAATATCCGTTGATTTTCATATATCTGCGGACATTTCCACCAACATCTGCCAATGCCATATTATTCTCCTTGATACTCATAGTACATCAATCAATCAAAAAAATCAATTAAGTAATTATATGAAATATAATATTTTTAATAATCAAATAATATTTGATTTGATAAAAGTAACAAATTAAAACAATTTGGCTTTATTTCAAGGATAGGGCAAAAGGTAAAAAAAGCCTCAAAGAAATACAAGTTCCCCAAAGCCTCTCCTCCTGGTCCGCATGGATTGGTAAAAACCAACACAGGAACACTGTGCAAATGGTATCCAGACGAATTTAAGTCTCACCTGAAGAGGTATTGGTACATCCCGAAGAAGAAAAGCGACAGCTTTCCCCTCACTGTTCCTCCCCGTCAAACACGACTTCTTCTTCAGCCTTCACATAGGTATCCACCATACTTTGGATGTCCATCTCAAAGACAAACCAGTTGTCCGCTTGGCACAGACGCTTGAACTCGGCATACCGGTCGTTCCCCCTGATATTCTTCAACGTGATAACCAGCCCGAAATGCAACCCCCTCCCCGATTTATCCGCCAAGCGCTCCTTTGCCTTGACGCTGAAACCCCAGTTGTTTGATCCATTCAGACTTTCCAGGAGGCCGCTGCGCTCAGAAATCCGTTCGCAAAGATGCTTACTGTTATCCCACTTGCGATATCGGTTCCGTGCATCTTTTTCGTAGCACTGCAGGAAAACCGGATCATCCTGCTTGTTCCCATTGATCGACTTGATTACTCCCTTCTTATCCAGTCTTCCAAAATGGACATCAAGCTCCGTATCCGTATAATCAACGCCTTCCTTACGGGAACACTTCGGAAAATAACACAAGGTCGCCTTGGCCTTATAGGGAAACTTCCCATTGAGCATCGGCACAGGAATGTTGTAGGCAAAGGTGTCATAGGATTTTGAAACACCTCTGATAAGGAACTTGATCTCGTCATCCGGTGTCCCGAGTACTTCTTCAATCTTGGTAGGCACGATTCCAAACCCAATGAGGTTCTGCTCTCTCCCTTTGGTACTCCATCCTGCCGCAGCGTCAATCAGCAACGCCTTCGCCACCTCTCTGGAAAACCGCATGATATGGATAAGATAGGCAAGCTTTCTGCTGATCCACGGCGTTGCGAAGGAAGTTCCGTACATTTTTACCCTGCCATTCGTCGAATAGACATACAACCCATCCTGTTCGTCACCGCCGACGGCACAGACGTCCGGTTTATTGAAGAAATGGAGGATTAACCCATTGCGGGAATATGAAGCAGGTTCCCCACTGAACGTCGCCGCATTGACGACCATGGAATTGAGAGAATCGGCAGGAGCACCAACCGGAGGAAACGACTGCTTCCGGTCGCGGTTGTTGGTACCGGAAACAACGAAAATCACATCATTTTCGAATTGGATTTTGTCGAGCAACGCAGCCTCCGGGGAAATGAAATTCCCATCGATTGCCAAATCAGACCCCAAGGAGAGATTCCACACCTTGATGTCGGTGTTTCCCTTCACAATCTGCTCGATCTTCTGCAGAATGCCGACCGTGCTGTTCCCCTTCTCCTTGGCCACTCCGAAATGGCGCACCCGGAAGCGTCCGCACCCATCATCAAGCAGAGGATTTAATGCAGGACCATCCACAATGAGAGACGACACCGCCGTTCCATGCCCATAATCCCCCCATTCGATGAGTTCCTGCTGCACCATGCAATGGTTCTCCACCCACTTGCTGAAGTAGACCGATGTATCAAACAAGGTGTCGATCACCCCGATGACCGGCTCATCCTTCGGCTCAGGAATGGAAAAACCCATCCCCTCAGCCATCCTTGGACAGCGGAAAATCGGATTGATCCTGCCGAGGTCACTCACGCTCATGGAAACCAGATAGGGAGCGGCATTCATCAACTTCGCATACTGCTCCTTATCAACCAGCCAGGTGACCTCATCCAGTCTCCGGATCGGCTCGTTTGTCATCCCGACTCTTTCAAGTATCTCCGCAAACGATAGCCCGGTATCATACAACGTCACAATCTGGGCATCAGTCACCACCTTGGTGCATGTCTCCACCCCGAAATAACTGACATACCAGGCATCCTTCACCACTTTAAGGAAACGTGTCTTGCTCATCCCCCTAGCCTTGATGGCCCTTACCATTTGAGCTCCAAGAGGAGTGCTCAATTCTTTCATCTTATCGTGGTCGATTCGGGAGCCAAACACTGCTTCCAGAATGCTTCTGCAGGTCACAAGAAGTCCAATCCCTTGCTTGATGGCCTGTAAGGAAACCCCATAGGTGATGATGTGCCTGGGACTCGTTTCTTCGGAAAACTTTGCACCCACGACCGCTTCATCATGCAGGATTCCCCGCATGCGGTTGCTCTTTGCCACAACACTCGTGTAATACGCCGACACCAGAGGACGGAAACCAGCCGCATCTCTCTGCCAGAAGGCATGCACTTCCTGCAGGGAATTCTCCAACGACAACAGTTTTGAGACTGTCACTTCCGCACCTTTGGGAATCTCCGGTGCTCCAGAAGTGGCATCTCTCGAATCATGATTGAGCTTTCCTTTGAGTTCCAGGATGTTGTGCATCAGGCTTTTCCTCCCTGCAACTCACGGGCAACCTTGCTCTTGGAGACGGTGGTGAGGATTTCAATCTCCCTTACGGTGAATCCCATATCCTGCAGTTCCTTGCAGGCCATGGAACAACCGGGCCTAACCTGGGTGAACAACCGTCTTAAATAATCAAACGGATCCTGAGGATTGCTGAATGCAATGGAAGTCTTGATCAAATTCTTCAAATCCCCCGGATACGGAACGGAATCCATCAAAGCGATGATCTTCTGGAACAATTTCTTGTTCCGCCCGGCAAACGAGAACTTCTGGAGGAATTCATCAAGCAGCACCTCCGCAATCTCCTCGAGGTCCTCCTTGGTGTACCGGTTGAAATCCACCACCTTGTCGAAGCGACGCACCAGAGCCTTGTCGAACGAACCGAACAGATTCGTCGTGGCGATCAGGACCACACTGCTGTTGAGCCCGTCCAGTCCCTTCAGCACGGAAGAAGTCGCCCGCCCCATCTCACGAAGATCATGTGAATTCGTGCGGTCCAGAGCCAGCGAATCAATCTCGTCAAACAAGATGATCACCTTTTCCGGATACGGAAGCCGGTTGACCTCATCAAACAACTCGGTGATGTTCTTGGATGTCTGCCCCAGTTTGCTATCGATGAGGGAATCGAAATCCACCGAATACAGCTGACGATCCAAAATCCTCGCCAACTGCTTCGCACTCTCTGTCTTCCCCGTTCCTGGAGCCCCTTGGAATAGGAACTTGTTGATTCCTGCTCCATATCCCACCGCATTCGCCAGCCCCACAAGGTCATCCTTGATGCAATCGGGAAGCGGCAACGGATTGTTCTGGATTTCCTCCTTGTGGAAAAAATCCGACTGGTCGTTCAGAGACTGGGGAACAAACGTGTTCTTATCCGACAACAACGCCATGATGTAGTCACCCAGTTGGTAATCATTGTTCCGGTTGAAATCCACGGCGATCCGGTATGCGACATCCCGAAAAGCCGCATCATTCTTCTCGGTATAGTATTTAATCAAATTGATGACATCATTCTTCTTCATGTCTCGGGCATCCTTATTTTGTGGGACAAATATTCATAAATATGGACAAGTTTTCATTTATCATAATACCCAAACAGAACAGAATACGCAAGCCTAATCCCCACTTTCGAATTGCTGGGGTAGGATATCTCCCCAGATCGCAGGATTCTTTCCAACGGGAATACAAAATCACCTATGCAGCCCCCTCCCATTTTGCTTCGAAGCCAGCAACTTGGGCATCCCTTCTTGTTTTATCAACGATACCCCAATATGAATGGCAAAAGGAAAACCCGACCAGCCTGCCCCTTTTCCCTAAATTAGGAGCACATCCAAGTTATTCTTTGTATGAAGGAAACTGAACAGTGGTCAAATGTGCCCGTTTTATTGACAAAACCATCTTTCTGGACGAACCTAGTCTCATGATCAAGAGAAACGCCACCCAGCATCTTTTCTTGATTCGAGACTGCGCAAGGCTCTGAGATGTCTCGTTATGAGAGAAGACCGCTCTCAGGTGGGTCTTGGCACCTAAAGGATACTATCAGAATGGATACATGTTTTATTGGAGTCGATATCGGAGGGACAAAGACCAGTGTCTCCCTTGGCACCGGTAAGGGGGAATTGCTTTCCAAGCAAGTCTTCCCTACAGTGGGCGAACCCCAGCAAGTGCTGCAACAAATCCTTTCCCTCATGAGAAAATACCAGAAGAGCGCCGACGGACCGGTTGTCGCCGGGGGAATCAGTTGTGGAGGGCCTCTTGAGGTAAAGGAAGGGCTGATCCTTTC
This sequence comes from Sphaerochaetaceae bacterium, assembly GCA_041670175.1. Classification (GTDB taxonomy): domain Bacteria; phylum Spirochaetota; class Spirochaetia; order Sphaerochaetales; family Sphaerochaetaceae; genus JBAXZS01. Next base: position 11,106 of record JBAXZS010000041.1, read on the forward strand.
GCCTCCCCATCTTCCCCTGTGGGACAGGATCCCTATCTGTGAGATTCTTTCCAAATCGACGGGAATCCCTTTGTATCTGGAGAATGATGCAAATGCCTGCGCCCTGGCAGAATGGTTCTGGGGGAACGGGAAAGGAACCCAGAATATGGTGTTCCTCACATTCGGCACGGGATTGGGAGCAGGTATCATATTGAACGGGAAACTCTATCAGGGGACCAATGGACAAGCGGGAGAGATAGGTCACATACGGGTTGCCGATGACGGCCCCTTGTGCTATGGGAAAAGGGGATCGGCGGAAAGCTTCTGCTGCGGAGCCGGTATCAGCCTTCTCTATAAAGAAGCCTATGGTGTTGACCTGTCCGCCAAGGATATCTGCAACCTGGCGGAGAAAGGGGAAGAGAAAGCCTCCCGAGTCATCAAGATGAGCGCACAAAAACTGGGGCTCATCCTTTCCTGTATCATTGACTTCCTCAATCCCGAGAGAATCATCATCGGAAGCATATACTCCCGTTCCGAGAAGCTGTTCAAGACCACCGTTGAGGAAATACTACAGAGCGAGACATTAGAGCTCAACCGGAAGGTATGCTCCCTTTTCCCCAGTGGCCTGGGGGAGAACATTGGTGATTATGCCGCTCTTGGCGTCGCCAAGGTGAACTATGAGAACAAGTGAAGGTTTGCTGAGTGGCATACAAGGACAGTTGGGAAAGGGTTACAAGATGCTGCTTGAAAGCATCACAGAAAGGAATCAGTTCCCCCTCCTTTTCTTGGGTAAGACCAATGGCCTGGTGGTTCCTCTCCTTCCTAATCCCATGCAGGAAAGGAAAGAGAAGATGCAAGGGGACCTAGGCGATACCCACCTGCAATGCAGGCAGGGTAAAGAATCCCCTTCACCATGCAAATCGTTGTTACACCCTCTTCTGACTATTTCTGCAACTCCTTCACCTGGAGGGCATATTTGTCCAGGGTGGCTTTTACCTCGGCCCCATTCAACAGAATCTCCTTGCCAGCATCGTTGAGGCACTGCTGGATCTTATCCCAGTTCGAGACACGAGGCAGCGGCTCGGCAACAGCCAAGGCCTTCAGAAGTGCTTCAAAGTACGGCTTCTGCCACTCTTCCGCCTCACCATAGGTGTCGGTACGGAACGAAGCCCATCCATTCTCTTTGAGCAACATCACTTGGACATCCTTGCTCATCATGTAGCTCATGAACTTCAAGGCCAGATCCTTATGCTGGCTACCGCTGGCAATACCCAGCATCTCACCGGCAAGTGTCTTCATGAAGCCCTTCGGACCACTGAAACCCTCATATGCCTTGATTTCCTTCTTGCCACCATCCTTGACAATAATATTTGCGGCGAATGGCCAATTCGGGCAAAAGTAGACCTCGTCAGTGGACAGGAACTTGTTGGAGGAACTAAAACCAGCCTTGAGCGTATCCGGGGAAAGTTCCGGCCAGAGTTTCTGCAGATAGGAGAACGCCTCGATTGTACCCTCGTCGTTCAGCACCAACGGATCGCCTCCCGCTGAACGAATGAACTCGACCAGGTCGATTGCATCGCCGGACAACTTGATCTTCAGGCAGATACGACCCATGTTCTCCTTTTCCTTCAGTGTCTTGCTGACCTGATACAGCTCGTCCCAATTCCTCGGCGGGGTCAGCCCGTATTGGTTGAACTTACTCTCGTTGTAGTAGTTGATTTCCGCATTCGGACGATAAGGGAAAAAGAAGGTCTTGCCATCGAACACGCCGGCTTTGGCCAGTTTGCCGGTTGTCTCTGCAGGAATCAGGTCTGTGTAGGCTGAAAGGTCCTCCACCAATCCTGCGTCGATCAACGCGGCTTCGCGATTCACATCACTCGCAACCACGTCAATCTCCATCTTGCCCGCCTGCTTCATCGCAACCAGCTTTTTCTGCACGTCACTCGCCTCGACCTGCACCGCATTGACCTTGCAGTCGTTGGCCTTCTCAAAATCCGGGATTACCTTGCTGCGCATCACGCCCCATTCCTCTTCACTCAACGCCATGGTGACGGTCAATGTCTCCTTCTCCTTGCTTTTGACGGAAGAGACTTCCTTCTCGGACGCACCGTTCGCGAACAACGATGTGGCGAGAACCAGCGAAACCAACACCAAAAGAGTGGTCTTTCTTGTGTGTTTCATACGATTGAATCTCCTTTTCTCTTTTATCCTTTCACTGAACCGGACAAATAATCCGACCGCAGATACTTTTGCATGACAAACGTGATGATGATCACCGGAATGGCCAAAATGGTTGCATAAGCCGCCATCTGGAACGTCCCTCCTCTCTGCACGTAGTAGTAGACTTCCAGAGGTAGCGTCTTGGTGGTCAACGACAGGTACAAAGCGTAGGTGAACTCGTTCCAGGAGTTCAGCCAGACATACAATCCCGCCACAGCGATGCCCTGCACAGCGAGAGGAATCACCACTTTACGCAACGCCATCATCTTGGTACAGCCATCGATGAAAGCCGCCTCCTCCAAATCTCTAGGAATCGAACCGAACGTGCTGACCAGAATCCAGGCCATGAACGGGACCTGTCCAATCAGATGGGCCAAGACCAAACCGGTATTGGTGTCCAGAAGATTCCACTTGAGGAACACCACGCTGATCGGCAATGCGATGCCCACCACCGGGAACATTTTAGTGAAAAAAAGTACCAAGATGTACGTGGCACGAATCTTCCGGCTGGTACGGGAAATCACATAAGAAGCCGGAGCTACAAGCACCGTCGCCAAAACCATCGTGCAGGTGGCGACGACAAGACTTTTCCAGAACGGACCGAACAGATTGCCACTGGAAAGTACCTGCTTCCAGTGCTTGAGCGTCGGTTGGTGCAACAGGAGC
>JBAXZS010000042.1:0-13580 GCA_041670175.1 Sphaerochaetaceae bacterium
AAACTCAACAATGATGAGTATGTGGATGTCGCAAAGCAGATTAGCGAAACGTATGGTACGCCAATGGTTGCAATTACGCTTCGAAAAAGTATCAGCGCATCGGACAACGAATGGAGCGCCATGTTATATACAGGAGGTAAGGCTTTTTTCTCAAAAAGTTATATGATTCACCTTGTAGATCGTATAGGTGGGGGTGATTCATTCTCCGCTGGTTTGCTGTATAGCAATATGAACGGATATGCTCCGCAAGATGCGATTGAATTCGCTACTGCCGCATCTTGCCTCAAACAATCAATGGAAATGGATTTCAATCTTGCGACCGTGCAGGAGGTTAGGAATTTGGTAGAAGGAGATGGATCTGGGCGTGTCCAACGCTGATGTTACGATTAATTTTCTTCTTACAGCGTTTAATATTGGATAGGTAAAATGCAGTATTGTATCCTTGTTTTCTCTTTGATTACTCTTTATTATGAATGGGATAGAAAATTTTTAGGAAAGAAGAAGTCACTATATGCTTGAAAAAGAATGTAAAAAAACTCCAAGGGTTAACGCAACTGCCAAAGCTCTTAGTATACTTGGTTGCTTTTCACCAACCCTGTTAGAAATCACTCTTGCCCAGTTTAGCAAAATGCTCGATATGCCCAAAAGTACACTTCTCAACCAGCTGAGAACATTGGAGGACGCTGGTATGGTCATGAGGACCGGTAACAATGCATTTCGGTTGGGGTATAAGATAATGAATCTGAGCTATTGCGCACATAATGCGATTTCTATATCCCAATATGCGATTCCTGTGATGGAAGACCTTGAGGTGGAAACCGGCCAGAACCTTTATCTGACAACTCATGTGGAAGGACAGGTTTTCTATCTTGAATGTGTGTATCCAAGCAGACGGCTTGTCTCATATTCTATTTCTGGAAAACTCCTGCCGATGCATTGCACTGGTTGTGGCAAGGCAATGCTGAGTTTTATGGACAAGAAGCAAGTGGAAACAATAATAGACCAGCATGGTTTGCCACAGATAACGCCCAATACCATCACCAAGAGGGATGAACTGTTCAAGGCTCTCTCTAATTATCGTGCTATGGGCTATGCGATAGACAACGAAGAGGAAAGCATGGGTGTGCGGTGTGTCGCGGCTGCAATCCGTACAAGTAAAGGTACGGTCGCAGGGGCCTTAAGTATTTCCGGGTCAGTCCTTTCCATGAGGGATGAGGTTTTGGAACAGTATGCTGTTCTTCTCTCGAAAGCCTGCAATACGCTTGTCCCTTATGCACATCTTTTCCCCTACTATCAAAATTATAACCAGTTGTGATTCGACCATCGTTTCTTCATTTGAAAGCCCGTATTCCCATAAATGTATAACAAGGAACTAATATTGTAATATGTCCCGTAAAGAAAATAACCTGCACACAGCAGAAGTTGGAACAGCTCTGAAGAAGCTAGAAGGCGGAGAAAAGGCTTGAGGAGCGGGTGCCCACCATCCTTGCAGGCCAAGACGGAGAGGAAGTCATGAACATAGCAAACGACATGCTCATGGCCTTATGGTTTTTGCACGGTTCTGATTGAAAGTTTTCCCCCTATGATTGTAACGGTGGCCTCATTTCTTGAGATGAACTGCTCTGATGCCACGACAAGGTGAGGAAACGAGAAATGCAACAAGGACAAATCCATAAGCATACATAGTTTCAGTCCATGTCAGGAATTCTTTCAGGAAAGACCCGTAATAAGGATGGAGCAAACTCTTCTCTGTTCATGTCGCTCAAACCCGATTGTTTTTGTGTTCTTCTCTTGATACAGAGCTTGGTATGGATGATATAATCCGGGAATATGGACATTAAGGGGGCGTGTATGCGGATACTTGTTGTGGATGGTCAGGGGGGAGGAATCGGCAGACAGGTGGTTGCTGCAATCAAGGATAAATGCCCTGGATGCCAAGTGACGGCGGTTGGTACGAACAGTATCGCTGCAACAGCCATGCTGAAAGCTGGTGCGGATAATACTGCAACAGGAGAGAACGCCGTTCTTGTGGGCTGTCGAAAAGCGGATGTGATAGTTGGTCCCATCGGTATCGTGATCGCTGATTCCCTCTGTGGTGAGATTACTCCCCGCATGGCTGTATCCATAGGGCAGAGCACAGCAAAGAAGATTCTCATTCCTGTAAATCATTGTGAGAACATCGTGGTTGGAGTGGCTGACTTGTCTGTGAGCAAACTCATTCAGAATGTGATTGAGATTATCCAAGAGAAATGATAAAAAGGTATCAAATTTTATTAAGCATATAAAACTAATAAGAACTAGAGTTTATGGTTTGCTAAAGCATTAATGATTGTAGGAACTTGCTTCAATTTGATGGACTATTCTCAGTAGTTATAATTGTCTAAAACGCTTAGTCTTCAATTTTAATAGTGGATTTTACTCTTTTATCATAAAGAACTATTAAGTTGACAATTTATTAGTACGGGGTGTATTACTGTATACAGTATACAAACTTATTTTTTGGAGGTCTCAGCATCAGTTAATTGATGTTGCTATAAACTATGAAAATCTATGACACGAATTACTTGCGTTCAGTGAAGATGGGACTTGGTACTTGGGCTATCGGTGGTGGGCAGAGTTGGGGTGAAAGTAATGAAAAGGAATCCATCTATACCATCGATTCAGCTTTGGATATAGGAATTGATTACATTGATACAGCTCCTGCATATGGAAATGGATTGTGTGAGTCAATACTTGGGAAAGCTTTAGCTGGGAAAAGGGACAAATTCTTTCTTGCTACAAAATGTGGACTTACCTGGAATTATAACAATACAAACAAAACTGTTCATATGGAAAGAGATGGAAGAGTGGTAAGGAGGGATCTCGAGTCAATTCCTAGGCAACTTGAAGAGAGTCTCATAAGACTGAAGACTGATCATGTCGATATGTTGCTTACCCATTGGCCTGATCCTCAGGTTCGAGTGGAAGAAACTGTTGAAGTTTTGGAAAATCTAAAAAGGGAAGGAAAGATTCGTTTTTACGGTGCGTGCAATACTACCACAGACATAATTGACTCATATGGTCAAGGACTTTCAATGATTCAGGAGAAGTATTCAATGCTCTCTAGGGAAAATAATTCATTGCTAGAAAAAAGCAAGAAAAAGGGAATTGTATTTCAGGCATATAGCGCAATGGAAAGAGGGCTCCTCTCTGGCAAGATTTCAGAAGGGACAAAAATTGAAGGATTAGCTAAAAACTCCATAAAATATTTCCAAATGCCGTATAGAAGAGAAGTGATTAGCATACTTAAGAATATGCAGGGAATTGCAGAAAATCATCGTTGTGAAGTGGTTCAAATTGTATTGGCTTGGACTATTGCTAAATGCGGTATGGTCCTGTGTGGAGCAAGGAAACCATGGCAAATTTTGGAAAATGCCAAAGCATTATCAGTTTTGTTAACTGAAGACGAGATTTGTTATATCGATTGTCTATGTCATGGGTTATTAGAATAACTGAATTTTCTTGATAGGTTAGCATTTGGTTGCCTTCCTCACAAAAAAAATGTTGACAGATGGTGTAGGCTGTGATAACAATAATTGTATACAGTGTACTGTATGTTGTATTTGTATACTGATTGGAGGTTACTAATGTCACATTCGATAAATGAGTTACTTCAAGATAAGGAGAAAAAATTTGATGCAAAGGAATTGGCAGCACTTGCTGCTTACTTCAGAATGTGTATGTTTGATGTTCTTCACCAGAGAGGAACTGGCCATTGGGGTGGAGCTGCTTCCTGCGCGGAATTGACTACTTCCTTGTATTTTAACAGGTTGAATATCGATGTAAAGAATCCAAAATGGGAGGACCGTGATCGATTTATCCTCAGTAAAGGTCATGCTTCGATTAATCTCTATACTATTCTGGCCAATCGAGGATTTTTCCCAGTTGAGCAACTGCCAACTTTCAGAATGTTGGGATCTGACCTACAAGGACATCCTTGTATGACTAAACTCGACAGTGTCGATATGTCTACTGGTGCTCTCGGTCACGGTATTTCTGTTGGTCTTGGTATGGCATTAGCTGCTAAAATCTCCGGAAAAAAATACTGGACCTATGTACTTACAGGGGAAGGATGTCTCGACGAAGGACAATCTTGGGAAGCTTTGATGATGGCAGCTAAATACAAACCAAGGGGACTTATACTGATGGTGGACCACAATAAGGTTCAACTTGACGGATCTGAAAGCGAAATTATGCCATTATTATCCTTGAAAGATAAACTAAGCTCCTTTGGTTGGCATGTGAATCATGAGGCCTATGATGGTAACAATTGTAACGATATTCTTAAATCCTTCGGATGGATGGACAGTGATGATGTTTGGCCCAAAGCTGTAATATATGACACGGTGAAGGGCAAAGGAGTTTCCTTTACTGAGAACAAAAATATCTGGCATGGTGCAGTCATTACCGACGATGCCTACGAAAAAGGAATTGTGGAACTTAAAGAAGATCTCGCGAAGAAGGAGGCTGTGTTATGAGTCTTACCATGAGAGATGCTTTTGGAGGAAAGTTATTGGAATTAGGTGCTACTCATCCTGAGTTGGTTGTTTTGGATGCCGATGTGTCGTCTTCAACTAAGAGTGTGATGTTTGGGAAGAAATATCCTGACAGATTTTTCAACTGTGGTGTTGCTGAAGGAAACATGGTTGGCGTAGCAGCAGGTCTTGCTACTTGTGGTTATCATCCTGTAGTGAATGCTTTTGCTATTTTTCTTGCACTTAAGGGAACTGATCAATTGAGGAACGATGTCTGTTATAACAAGTTGCCTGTAGTTATCGCAGGAGCTTATGGGGGGTTGTCTGACTCGTTTGATGGGGCCAGTCATCAGTCGATTATTGACATTGCCATCATGCGTGCCTTGCCAAATATGCAGGTCATTGTTCCTGCGGATGCAACTCAGGCTGAGCAATCACTTGAATATGCACTTACTCAGGATGGGCCAGTCTATATCCGTCTGAATCGTAATTCAATGCCTGATCTTCCAGTTGAAACTAATTTCTCAAAGAGAGAAGTAATTCTTTGCCATGAGGGAAGTGATATCACCATTGTTGCAAATGGCATCACTGCTTCTTTTGCAACCGAAGCAGCAAAACTCCTATCCAGAGAAGGAATTATGGCCGAAGTTTTGTCTGTCCCCTTTGTAAAGCCATTGGATGTTGAAGGCCTAGTTAAGAGTGTAAAGAAATCAGGAAGAATTCTCTGTGTAGAGGAACATACCTTAATGGGTGGCTTTTCTAGTGCAGTATGTGAGGCTTTCATGAGCAGGGGCGTACATTGCATGTACGATGCAATCGGAATTGATGATACCTTCACTGAAACAGGAGAATACATTTCCCTGTTGGCTGAATATGGGATTAGTACTAAAAATATCGTTAGTCATGCAAAAGCACTTTGTAAATAGGAGAATATGAAATGGATCAGATTGAGCGAGCTTATGAACTTCTTAAGGAATGGAAAGGTGATAATTATATCTTTGGTCTTGGTGTTCTCAATCAGATTGGTAAGATTGCTACCGGCTATGGTAAGACTGCCTTGCTAGTTAGTAATACCACATACATGAAGCCTGTTGCGGATAAAGTTGTTGAGTATCTTAAGTCTTTCGGCGTGTCTCTTGCAGGTGGAACCATCTGCCCTGATGCGAAGCCTAATGCTCCGCGCGAGGATGTATACAGGATTGAAAGTTATATTCTTCATACCAAGCCCGATTGCATTATTGCTCTTGGTGGTGGTTCTACTATTGATGCTTGTAAGGCAGCAAACGTCCTTGCCATCCTCGGTGGCGAAGTCTCTCCTGAAATTGATCATTATTTTGGTACAGGTATTGTCAGCAAGGAACTTGAGGCTACTTGTACGAAACTTCTTCCTCTTATAGCAGTGGAGACTTCAGCTTCTTCAGGTGCACATCTCACCAAGTATGCCAATATCACAGATCCGGTTGTCGGACAGAAAAAACTTATCGTTGACACCGCTATCGTTCCTCGCATCAGCTTGTTTGATTATGAGGTTACCGTCTCTATGCCTGTCAAAGTCACGATTGATGGTGCGCTTGATGCTATCGCCCATACTTTCGAAGTTTTCTGTGGTGCAAAAAAAGATACATATGACAAGGCAAAGAATCTTGCAGAATGTGCTATTAGCCTTTGCGCTGAATATGCAAAGAAACTGGTTGAGAATCCTGCCGATCTCAAAGCTAGGGAAGCAATAGGATTGGCAACCGATCTTGGTGGCTATGCAATCATGATTGGTGGTACTTCAGGTGCGCATCTTACTAGTTTCTCCCTTGTTGACATAGTTGGACATGGAACTGCTTGCGGCATCATGAATCCGTATTATGCTATTTTCTATAGCAAAGCAATCCAACCCCAGTTGAAGGTGGTTGGTAATATCTTTAAGTCGTTTGGTTACACAGACGCTGCAATAAGTAATCTTTCTGGCCGTAATCTTGCTGTTGCAGTTGCGAAGGCAATGATTGCCTATGGCAAAAGCATTAATGCGCCTACTACGCTTAATGAGCTTAAAGGTTTTGGAGAGCAACACATACAAAGAGCTCTTGCGGCAGCAAAAGATACTCAACTTGAGATGAAATTGAGGAACATGCCAGTTCCTCTGAATGCTTCACTTGTAGATGAATATATGGAACCAATTCTTCGTGCGGCGGCAACAGGGGACTTAACCATTATCAAGGAGATGTAGTGCAAATCCCCTTTTTGCATACCAAGAGGAGAATGTTATATGGCGAAGAAAAAGTTGGTTATAAAGAAAGTAAATGATTTTGTGTTGTCAATACTAATGCTTATAGTTGGTTTATATGTCGTATTTGGTCCAAAAACGGTAAGTCATATCGCTCAAAATGGTCTTGGCGGTTTTTTTGCCCGTCCGGATGTCTATATGAAAGCATTGGCAGTTGCTCTAATTGTCCTTTCCATAATACTAATCATCAAATCGATTGGATTTGTCGAATTTGGAGAAAAGATTGAAGGATTTAAGTTCTATGTGAATAGGGAAATCATATTTACGACCATTCTGTTGATTGTCTATACAATTGTTCTGCCTAAGATAGGATTCTTCATCAGCACTTTTTTGATGGTAGTCTCTTTGGTTTTGATTTTTTCATATCGCAAGATTGCGCATGATAAGGATAAGAACAAGAAATTAAAAAGATTAATTATTGTTTCAATCATCTATTCAACGATTCTCGTTTTGATAATGTACTTGTTGTTTACGTATTTGTTTGGGATTTCTTTACCTTAATTTATTAAAAAACTTTAGGAGGTTCTCAATGAAGAAGTTTTTAGTGGCTTTTGTGGTGCTGGTTGTGTCAACATCAATGATGTTTGCACAAGGAAATGAGGAATCAGTAAAAGCATATCCTCAGAAAAATGTACAGTGTATCATTCCATATGCACCAGGTGGTGGTTCTGATATCTTGACAAGAACAATTATGAAGTTCATTAAGATGGATCATCCACTTGTAGCAGTCAACGTTGAAGGTGCTGGAGGCATGATTGGTTGCATGCAGGCTTATAATTCCCCCAATGATGGATATACTATTCTGGCCCATAATCCAATGGACGTAGTATCTTATTCTTTGAGCGGACAGACTGATATTGCACTGTGGTCCGAATTGGTCACAATTTGTACGGTTGTTTCTGATTTTAATGTTGTTTCAACCAACAAACAAAGTGGTTGGAAGACTCTTGAGGAAATGGTTTCTTATGCAAAGGCCAATCCAGGTAAAATCAAATGGGGTGTTACTGGTGCACAGACGGTTAATATGGCTGATACAGTAAGGATTGTTAAGGCTCTTGGCCTTACTGGTCTTGTGACGCTAGTTCCTTATGACGGTGGTGCTGCTTCCAAGACGGCATTGATGGGTAACCACATACAGGTCGAGACAAATTCCAGTAGCGATATAAGGTCTTCCGTTCAATCTGGGGATTGCATTCCTTTGATGGTTGTCAATGATACTAGGATTAAGGCATTGCCGAATGTTCCAACTTCGATTGAGAAAGGTATCAATGTTTCGACTGCAAAACCCAGAGGATATTATGCTCCTAAAGGTACTCCTCAGGTTGCTATTGATTATCTATCCAATGCAATCAAGAAAGTTACCGAGATGCCCGAATTTGCCACAACAGTTGAGAATCTGGGTTTACAGGTTGAGTTTACCTCAGGATCTGATTCCGTTCAGAAGGTTGGTAAATGGGTTGTCGAACTTAAGCCTTTTTTCGCTCAGTTTAAGTAGGGCTTGTTGCTAAGTGACGGTTGGAAACTGTTAGGCAGAGGCAGTTTTGTAATATATATCATACAAGGCTGCTTCCTGTTAATTGCTACTAGTTTGTAGGAGGAGTTCTCATGAACGCTATTCTTGTTGGATTCCAAGTGCTGTTTTCAAATCCGATGAATCTTGTTTTGTTGACATTTGGAATTTTCATGGGTATTTTCTTTGGTGCCATTCCAGGTTTAACAGCAACCCTTGGCGTTTGTCTGATGATACCTTTTACTTTCAATCTTTCTGCTGTAGAAGGTGTAACCTTATTAGTGAGTATCTATGTTGGAGGTATCAGTGGTGGCTTGATTACAGCAACACTGATTAATATTCCAGGTACTCCCTCATCTATATTCACCTGTCTTGATGGTTATCCCATGGCAAAACAAGGAAAACCTGATGTTGCATTGGCCATTGGAGTTTTTGCTTCCTTGATTGGTGGCACATTCTCTGCAGCGGTCCTTTTTGGAATTGCACCTCAGCTTGCTAAAGTTGCTTTGTTCTTTGGAAACTGGGAATATTTTTCTGTTGCTTTGATGGGTATTGCCATTGTTGTCGCTATGTCAGGCAGGGAACTGATTAAAGGTTTAATGGGAGCAATCATTGGTTTACTTTTAGGGGCTGTTGGAATGGATGCGGTCACCGGTGTTTCTAGGTTGACATTTGGTAACTGGCAACTTCAGGGTGGAATTTCCATGACAGCTTTGATGATGGGGCTTTTTGCCATTCGCGAGATTTTTGACCAGACTTCCGAGATGCACCAGGAAAAAATGAGAATCAAACTTGGTAAAGTTTCATTCTTACCTCCTTTCAAGGAAATGAAAGATTGCTGGAAATCCATTGGTATTGGTTGCCTTATTGGAACCGGCATCGGTATTCTTCCTGGCATTGGGCAGAATGCTGCTACCATTCTATCATACAACCAGGCAAAAAATGTTTCGAAACATCCAGAACTGTTTGGACATGGAAATCCTGAAGGTATTTGTGCCTCTGAATCTTCGAACAATGCTGTTAATGGTGGTGCTTTGATCCCGCTACTAACGCTTGGTATTCCTGGAGATATGACGACCGCTATGTTAATTGGTGGATTGATGATTCATGGTTTACAACCCGGACCATTGCTCTTTAGTTCTAATGTTGAGGTTGTCGGGGCCGTAATGGTAGCGTATTTCATTGCTAACTTTGTGATGTATTTTATGGAATTGGGGTTGATGAAAGTGTTTGTCAAGATGATTAACGTGAAGCTTTCATTGTTGTTTCCTGCAATTATCGTCTGTTGCGTGCTTGGTGTCTTGGCGTTGAACAATAGAATTTTTGACGTTTGGATTCTGATTATCTTCGGTATTGTTGGTTATATTTTAAAGCAATTGGACATTGATCTTACTCCTGTTATTTTAGGCTTCATTCTTGGGCCAATTGTGGAGAAATATTTCAGGATGGGAATGATTTCTGGAAATGGACATTTTTCAGACATCTTTACAAGACCTGTAGCCGTTATATTCTTGATTATTTCTGTGATGTTCATTGCAATTCCGTATATGAAAAAACTTGTTTTGAAGACTAATGGTAAAAAGACTGCATAGCTGAAATTATATGGGAGGTGAGTTACATGGAAAGTTTGAAAGGAATGGTTGCGATTATTACTGGCGCTGCTCAAGGTATGGGGAAAGGAATTGCCTTTGGACTGGCTCAAAGGGGTGTTGATGTCGCAATTTGTGATATAAAAGAATCCTTGTTGATGGAAACAAGAAAAGAGCTTTCTGAAGCTACTGGTCAGAAAATATTCGCAAAGAAGGTTGATATCTCCAACGAGAGTCAGGTGAATGATTTTGTTTCTGATGTAGAAAACTTTTTTGGTAAGATTGACATTTTGGTCAACAATGCAGGTGTGCATCCATTAAAACCAATTGAGGAAATTACAAGTCAGGAATGGGATTTTGTATTCAATGTAAATGTCAAGTCTGATTTCTTTTTTTGTAAGGCTGTCCTTCCTGGAATGAGAAAGAGAAAGTTTGGTAGGATTATATGTATTTCTTCTGAAGCTGGAAAGAATGGTGGAACAATCGCTGCATTGCATTATGCTGCGTCCAAAGGAGCTGTTCTTGGTTTTATAAGAAATCTCGCTCAGCAAGTTGGGGCTGATGGTATTACCGTCAATGCTATTGCGCCAGGAAGAATTGCTACTGCTATGGCAGGGACTGTTTCCTCTGAGGAGAATCAAAAATTTATTGATAAGAGCATAATCAAAAGTTTGGGCAAACCTGAGGATGTAGCCTATGCTGTATGTTATTTGGCAAGCAAGGAAGCTTCTTTTGTTACTGCTGAAACTATGGCTGTCAATGGCGGAACTCTGAGGGATTAACGCTTCTGTTACGATAATAAAAAAACAGGGATTATCAATATTGATGATTCCTGTTTTTTTATGTTTGCAAGATTAGTAAATTTGCAAATTAATAGGGTAGGTCATGGAAAATATGCTTTTTCATCAACTTGCAGGCTTGCTCAGGTTGTTTTTCCTTGATAAGTTCAATAAGTTGCATATGTTGATCATAATAAGTCTTAAGTGCTTCTTCTTTGATAGATTGTGCGATGCGAATCTTAAGTATTTGAGCATCAAGTTTTAACAATAAAGAGAGCAGAATATTGTTCTGGGTTGCTCTTGCCATAGCAATATGAAATTGACTATCTTCCTGGAACAATGTCGACTGGTCTCCAGCATCAATGGCTTTTAGACATGCATTTGCATGGTCTTCAATCTCAGTGAAATCAACATTAGCCATTTTGCACAAAGTTCTAATTGTTAATTCCTCCAGTGTAAGCCGCACAGTACAAATGTCTATGGCTTCTTTATTCGTAATGATACTGACCATTGCGTTGGTGCGAGGATTGAGTGTGATAAGTCCATATTCGGAAAGTCTTTTAATGGCTTCTCTAATGGGAGTACGAGATACTCCAAGTTTTTCTGCAAGTTGTTCTTCGGCTATTTTTTCCCCACCTTTAATTTCTTCATTCAAAATCTGATCTTTTAGGTTTTCATAAACCATATCCGCAAGACTCTGAGGTTTAATTTTCTGCATCTTTTACACCATTTTTGTTTTTTTCAATCTATATATTATTATATAAAGATTTTGACATAATTGGCAAGTAATGGTAATGTTAAAAGTATACAGTATACAAAGTATTTATCAAAGGAAATCTGTAATGAAAATTAAAAACCCTCTTGGAATGAAATATAACGACTTGATTCTTCCTGACAATACCTTTGTTGTGAAGATGAAAACCCCTTCTGTCATCGCCAATCCTGCAATTACCATTGCTAACGCTTTAGAACATCCTATTGATTGTGATCCTTTGAGCGTTGTGGCATCAAAGAAACTCGAAGTGAAAAGGAATGCCACGGCTTGTGTCGTAGTTTCAGACAATACCCGGCCGGTTCCTTATAGGGGGGAGGAGGGCATTCTTCTGCCTATCATTGAGACCTTGCTTAAGGTTGGGTATCAAAAGGAAAATATTCTGATTCTTGTTGCCACAGGTACTCACAGGGTCATGATGGATGACGAATTGAAAAAAATGATTGATTCACGGATTTTCTCGATGGGAATCAAGATTGTCAATCATGATTGTGATGATGATGCAAACCTTGTTTACAAAGGTGTCACCTCCAGAGGGACACATATGTATCTCGATAAGCGTTATGTAGAAGCTGACCTCAAAATTGCTACAGGACTTGTGGAGAGCCACTTTATGGCAGGCGCATCGGGGGGGAGAAAAGCAATATGTCCCGGTCTTATTGGGAAGGCCAGCACCTATGTGTTTCATGGACCGGCCTTTATGGCAGATCCGAACAGCAGGGATTTGAATCTTGAAGGCAATCCCGTCCATGAGGAGAGTTTGGAGGTAGCCAGCACGATTGGAGTCGATTTTTTGGTGAATGTCACTCTTGATCAAAATTTTCATGTGACTGGTATTTTTTGTGGAGCTCTCAACACGGCCCATTTAGCTGCCGTAGAGATGATTAAGAAGACTGTGAGGACGCCTGTTCCTCATGAAGCCGATATTGTAATTACACATGGTGGGTTTGTTGGTATCAATCATTATCAATGTGCAAAGTGCGGAGTTGCTTCCCTTGGGGTATTGAAGGAAAATGGATACTTGGTGGTTATTGCGAATCTCACTGACAAGGGTAATGTTGTCGGTTCGATAAATTACCGTACAACCGTGGCTCTCTTGAAACTCCAAGGAGCCGATGGATACGTCAGGACCATCTCAAGTCCTGATTGGACCTTCATCCCTGAACAGTGGCAAGTCCAGATGTGGGCTAAGGTCTTCAAGAAGATTCCTATGGACCATATGCTTTTTTATGCTCCTCAACTCAATACCCTTATGTGGCAAGGGCTTCCTGGTGTCAATGCCGCTTTGTTTGTTGGAGACAATCCTGGTAGTGATTGTTTTTCCAAGGCTGTGTCTGGAGCCATTTCATATATTGAGAAAAAAGAGAATGAAAAAGTTTCCGACTTGAACATTATCTATATCCCTGAGGGTCCCTATGTTGTCCCCTATGTACAAGGAATGGATTGATATTCAATCCATGATTTACTGATGGACTTTTGGGGATAACAGTCCAGAAGGAATATTTGTTTTCTTAATAATAAGGGTAAGAAAAGATTGAGTAAAGTTGTCTTGTTCGGTAAAATCATACTAACATAATATTAGTTCCTGAAGGAACCAAAGCATTCAGAAGAATGCCATTATCAACAAGTTTTCTTAGGATTTGTTTTTCATAACAGAATTGCCATGAAGGTGATTTGTCTCTTGAAAGAGGCATCGTCTTTGTGGCGTTTTTTATACTGGGTGAAAAAGAAGAGGAAAACTGATGGTGATGGTTATCGAGGGAACGGGACTTGGATATTCCTATGAGTTTGATGGAAGCGCTGTGCTTGCTTTGGAGGATGTTGATATCACCATCGGCAAAGGGGAATTTGTTACTATCCTTGGGCAAAACGGTTCTGGAAAATCCACATTGGTGAAACATCTCAATGCACTTTTACCCATACAAAAAGGCCATCTTTGTGTGGAAGGGCTTGATGTAAGGCTTCAAGACAACATCTGGAAGCTTCGCCGTTTGTGCGGTATGGTATTCCAAAATCCGGATAACCAGTTTGTATCCTCGATTGTGGAGGAGGATATCGCTTTTGGGCTTGAGAATTATGGAGTACCTCAAGAAACTATAGCAAAAAAGGTCAAAGAAGCTCTTCATTCAGTGGGAATGGAT
>JBAXZS010000043.1:0-13528 GCA_041670175.1 Sphaerochaetaceae bacterium
CAATGAGGCGTTGCATACTGCCTGATAGAATTGCTTGTCACCTTTGACATCGATATTGAAGGCATCAACTAAAGGGATTATCCTCTCTCTCGCTTCCTTGCTGAAGGAACCGTTGGACACCATCACGGTAAGGACCCCCCCCTCCTTGGCCAAGGTGGCGCAGTCGATAAGATAATCCTGCCATACCAACGGTTCGCTGTAGGTGAAGCTGATCGAGGCGGCCCCTTGCTCCTTGGCGAGGGAGACAACCTTCACCGGATCGACAAATACCGTCTGGCAGGCATATTCCTTTTGTGATATCTCATAGTTCTGACAGAACTGGCATGTGTAGTTGCATCCCTGTTCCGCCAGGGACAAACTCTGGGAACCTGGCAGGAAATGGTACAGGGGCTTCTTCTCAATGGGATCGATACCAAGGCTCACCAGACAGGCATAGTGCAAGGAACGGATAGCCCCTCCCTTGTTCTCCCTTACTCCGCAAAATCCTTGCTTGCCCTCGTCGATAAGACAATGCCGATAGCAGAAATTACATCTTTCTTTCATTCTGAGAACACCTCGGCGACAAAGGTGGCAAAGGTGGCGTCACTTTGCTTCCATGCATCACGATCAAGACCTGCCTTGAGGCAAAGATTCTCAAGCATCTCCACCCTTCCCCAATGCTGCTCTGTGGCCACCTGAGGGAGGAACACCGCCCTTTTCCCACCCTCTGTCAGGATGATGCCGTCTCTTTCTGGAACGAACTGCTCCAAGTCCGTGATCAGCTTCGGTACTGACAGCACAGATATCTCGATCGTGCAGTTATCCAGCTCCGCATCAAATACAGGCTCAAATCGATAATCCTCAAAAGCCGACTCACGGGCAAGGATATGAATCAGTTTGTAGAGAGGTCTGTCGCCCAGCAGATAGCCGATGCACCCCCTGAGCTGTCCCTTCTCATGCAAGGTGACAAACGCTCCATGTCTTTCGTTGAGGACCTCGTCGCCTTTTTCCCTTGTCTCTTCATATACCCCGGTGGGCGCCCGCCCAAGCTTGGTTCCGATCGAGTCCCTTGCAATCCTAAGAAGAACCATCTGATCCGCTCTTTCCATATTGTTCGCTACCCCCAGAGGATTGTCGAGTATGCGACGAAACTATCCCCGTCGCTCTCTATGTCATAGGATGTGTAATAGTCGGCCACCGTTCCCTTAAGGCCAAGTTTCTTCGCCAGGGAAGAGACAATGAGACAAGCGGCTATGCCGCAGACTGTGTCCTGTCTTTCTTGGACGAAGGCAAGGGCTTCCTTGCAGTCGCCCCTGGCAAGCAGGTCGGATAATGCAAGATCATCCCTCTTCACCTTGTCCAGCACTTCCTTGATGACATTCCTTCCATAGGGGATATAGTCGAACCGCGCCCCGTAATGGGTGAAATCGCTGCTGGCAATCACTGCGGTATGCTCATCAAGTTGCGGCAGCAGGACATCGACCAAAGGCTTGGGATCGTCCACCTGGGAGATAAGTCCGATTGATACACGAAGAGAGCCCTTCTGCGCGATGTAGGGCAGGACCATCTCCACCGCGTGCTCCGCCTGCACTTCCTTCTCCCCGCCCGGGACGAATCCCTTGAGCTCAAATCCCGGGACATCTCCCAGAGGAGTCTCATAACTGGAGAAATCGGCTGTGTGGATAGCGTTCGGCTGCAAATAATAATAATGGGACGGTGAGAGAACGACAATCCTGGTTATTCCTGGAGCAAGATTGGCAAAGAACTGGGAAATTCCCCGGTGTGAGAAATAAAGACCGGCATGGGGAAGAACTGCCAATCGTGCATTCCCGCTTCGCTCCGGGCAAACAAGAAGTTTTTCGAGTTCCTTTTTGTCTGTCGGATACCAGTGACCAGCAAATATGCTTTTTCGAATCATGGCAATTGCCTCCAAGACTAAGTATACAACAAAACAAGGTCCTTGGATGAATTGTCTCCAAGGACCTTGCGGGATGGGTATTATAGCAATGCCTTCTCTTTTACTGTTGGATTCTCACCTGTATCTTCTTAGAAGCCTCGACAGGTACCTTGGGAATGGTAATGGACAGCATGCCGTTATCAAACCTGGCACTGATGGCTTCCTCATTCACATCCTCCGGCAAAATGAAGGAGCGTTCGAAGCCCTTGCAGAACCTCTCGCGGACAAGGAACTTCCTATCCTTGCATTCCGCGCTCTTCTTCTCGCTGGAAAGATGCAGCACATGCTTCTCGACATTGAGTTTCACCTCATTCTCGGTATAACCGGGAAGCTCGGCCTCCAGAACATATGCGTCCTGGTTCTCAGAGACATCCACAGGAGGAATCTTGGGAGTGGTCAGGGACCAGTCATCGAACAAATCTCCAAATACGGGGTCTCCAGGAAATTCATGAGAACGTGTTATCATATATCTCATAGTGGCACCTCCAAGTGCTTAATTTTTTCTTACATACATTATAAAGCATTAACCGTGCCAACTTATCTATTTATTTACAATACAATAAATTAGTAATTAACTACATTTCACTCTTTTGCGTCATTTGGAAACAGTCATAAAAAGAGACCCTTATATCCGAGTCATTTTGACACAATGTGTGATAAAATGGCTCCAATATGGGTCTCAATGGGTTAGGAGAGGATTTCTCAGGTAAGCTTGAAGACAACCTTCTTGCACCGTTGGGCATTCGCTACCGCGACAGCACATTTATGAGGCTCGCCGGGGAAGAAGACCACAAAGCGCCCCACCGAGGCATGCACCACAGAAAGTGGTTCTCCCTCGACAAGCAGGGTGTCATCCTCACCATCCTGTGGGGAGGCGTCCTTGATGGACTCCCGCCAGGAAAGAGACATCAGCTCCTCCCCTTCCAGGACAATCTGCACCTCCACCGCATTCTTATGTATCTCATATTGTTTCTTCGCATCACTGGTCATATAAGAGAGAATACGATACCTCACCTTTTCATCCTGCGTAGTATAAAGACCGCACTCCATGGCATAGACTTCCCCTCTATCCATGACTTCGATGACCTTTTTCAATTGGGGAAGCAGGGGAAGATAGAGTTCCAGATTGTCCAATGTATCAAATATCATGCTGCATAACCTCTGGACCGCAGTATACCCTCGCCTGCAAGCCCTTGCAAGTTTCATTTATTACCATAAAGGTGTATGCTTTTCGCCAAGGAGAAAAACTAATGGTTATACTGGAAAACAAGCAGTTGACCCTGCAACTCTCAGAACATGGGGCTGAGGCTCATAGCTTGAAAAATAAAAAAAGTGGAATTGAATATATTTGGAACGGAGACCCGTCCTTCTGGTTCCGTCATGCTCCTATCCTCTTTCCTCTCTCAGGGCCGACCAGGGACAACAAGATAGTGGTGGAAGGCAAGGAATACTCCCTGCCCAACAATGGCTTTGCCCGCGATAGCGAGTTCAAAGTAAACAAGGTGGAAGACGACAAGGCGAGCTTCACCTTGGAAGAGAACGAGGAGACAGTGAAGATGTATCCTTTCGGCTTTGTCCTCAATGTCGAATATGCTCTCACTGACAGTGGCTTTGTCCTTAAGAGCACCATTGAGAGCAAGCAGGATGGAATGCATTTTGTCTATGCCTGGCATCCAGCCTTGAACCTGGACATCAACAAAGGTGCTGACTTCGATAGCTACAGCATCACCTTCAGCGAGAAAGAGCATCAGGACAGGGATTGCATGCAGAACAAGGTGTTCGTGACCACCAAGAACGGCTTCATTGGAAACAGGCTGTTCCTCAAGAGAACCGATACCGACAAGGGACCGATCATCCTTCATAATGTGAAAAGCCGCACCGTGAGGTTCTCCAGCTCAAAGGGGGAGCACGGTGCCCTTCTTGATATGGGAGAGCTTCATACCCTCGTCTGCTGGAGTCCTGAGGGCAAGAACGCACCATTTGTCTGCGTCGAGCCCATGTTCAGCTTCGGTGACAGCACCCGGGATCTCAATATTGAGAAGATGAGCGGGACCCTTTGCCTTAATAAAGGCGAGAAGAAGACTTTCACCAATTCAATCATGGTTTTCTAACTGGTTAGCAGAGGAGCCTTTCTTATAAGAGGCTCCTCTTTCTTCAAGAGAATTTAAAAAAATTATCAAAACAAGCCCGATGGACAAGAAGGGGCTCAACGAGATCAAGTTGCCGTTCAAACTCAGACTGGTAAAAAACAAAGCGTTGAAGGCAATTCACAACACAGTCGCGGAGGATCTACTCAAGCAATACCACCTTCAGTATTCTTTGCATTTTCCCGGTTATCATGAATCGCTGTTTTCAGTATACTCACCCAGAAAAAGGAGCAATTCATGCATTTCTCTGACATTGCCTGGGATTTCGATGGCACGCTGTGCAATAGTTATCCCCATATACTCAAGTGCTTTCACTAGGCTCTCAAGGACTTCGGCATAGAGGACAGTGATGCGCACATCCTCAAACAGGTAACAGTGACAGTAGGAAGCGCCACTTCCTATTATCAGAAGAATTTTGGTGCCCCCGATACCCTTTTGGAACATTTCCATTGGTATGACAGGACTCTTGATTATGATTCTTTCAGACCTTATCCAGGAGTGAAAGCCATGTTGGATTATATTTGTGAGAGTAAAAGAAGAAACCATCTGTTCACGCACAGGAACAATCAGGTACTGGAATATTTAAGGCATTACCAACTGCTGGATTACTTCACCATCAAGATAACAGGAGATGATCATCTTCCCTTCAAGCCAGCACCGGATGGGCTGTTGGCCATCATGCGACAAGGGAATATCCTCCCTGACAATCTGCTGATGGTGGGAGACCGCAGCATCGACATCGACTCGGCCTGGAACGCAACGGTCCATAGCTTGTTCTTCAACTCCAACAAGCTGCCCATTCCCGAGCATGCCACCTATACCATCACCTCCTATTCGGAAATGAAGCGGTATCTATAGAAACCATATCTTTACTTCACCGGTTTCTGTATTCGTGAAAATATCCTGCCTTGGGATCACTGATTTTCTCAATCATGTAATCCATCAATCCCAGCTCATAGACCAGATCAAGTATGGTATACCGGTTTCTCATCATCTGGGCCACTCTCATGCCATATCTGAAATCCTCGTAACTCAGGGCAATGGTGACAGGTTCAACAGGACAGCCAGCCAAGGAGAAACGCTCCCTCAATTCGGCAAAGGGGATTATCTGCGTGCCAACCTTTTCTTTTAGCTCGTCCCAATGTTCAACAATCATCTTTTTTCTTTCAACCAAGGCAGGACCTTCCAGGAATTTCTTCTTGCAGATCTCTATCTGTCTGTCCTGTATTGAGGAGCTGGAGACATAGCTGCGAATCTCGGCTTTTCTTTCCTCCCAGCTCAGTGGCTTTGCATTCTCAATCGCAAGCAGGACCAGAGCTTTGTCCATAGTGAGCAACTCCTCCATGAGGGCGGTGCTTGCGAGAGTCCCGATGGCCACTTTGAATCCATGGGAAACAGCCTTGCCCTCGATCATACAGCATTCGTTCATTTCCCAGACATGACTCATCAGATGGTCAGCACCACTTGCTGGACGGGAGTCAAAATATTCCTGCATGGCAAATCCAGTATGGATCAAGCCATCAAATACTTTCGCTATGGCATCCCTCTCCCGGTTACGAAGAGCCTTGGGCTGGGACAGCTCATCCCTCAATTGAGGTTGCACAAGATCCCAGACCTTAGGGACAATTTTTTCGATGCCCAAGGTATCTGCAATAAGCCAATCAGCGCCAGCAGTGACTTTTGCCGCAAGATCCCCGTATCCTGAACTGATCATATCAAGAGGAGCATTGCTGAGAATCAAGGGATCGGCCACCACCAGAACCGGAGCGGGGCAGCTAAGTGTGACTTTAAACCCATGATCAGTGATCGCCGCCCCATTGCTGGTGAAGCCATCGACCGAAGGAGCGGTGGCAACACACATGTACGGCCTATTGCATAGAAAGGAAGCCCTCTTGCAAAGGTCATTTATCGTTCCTGAACCTACAGCCACCGCAATGGTGTCCTTATCCTCCTGAAGTTGTTTCTGCACAAGGGAGACATGGATATCATCCGCATATACATCTTCATCATCAAACAGAAAATATTTGCATCCTTTGAACTGCATTGACACTTGCTTCCCGGCCACAGCCCAAGTATTACCATCGGCAAATAGCAAGGGCTTCTTATTGGGGAACTGCTGAGTAAATTCTTTCGCGACAAGGCCCAAAGCGTCTTCTTGAAGAACCAACCTACTATTAATCATATTTTTCCTTCTCTTTTTAAGAACTCACCGAGACTGGCATGTATCGGATAAGTAATCGTAGTCTTTTCGTTATAATTGTCCTCAAAATACTATACTCACATACCATAACATTAAGAGAAACCACAGACCTTGTTTCATCTTGCAAGCCTTTCCTTCTGAAATCAGCGCGATTACAGAGAAAAAAACCAAGATAGAATATCTTCACTTACCAAATTCTCAGCCTAAAATGTTTTTTTTCTTCTGTCAATAAAAAGAACCAATAAACAAAATAAAAGAACATAAAATGAAACTCATACAAACATTTTTTAGAGTTATAATCCAAATTATCAAAGAAAAATGTTCGTTTATGTAATAAAAATGAAAGAATTGAATAAGACTTACTATAAAGCAACAAGAACTCGAGATTTCTGTTTCTTTTATTTGCAAAACAGAACTAGTTGGATATGATGGAAATGGACAAGGAAAACAAAATGAGCATGGACGATCAAGAAAAAAAGAAAATGTCCCCGATGAGAAGAGAATCGATCTACCAGATCATCCAGGACCAGAAGATGGTCAAGGTGAGCGATCTCAGTGAGGAAACAGGAGTCACCAAGATGACTGTGCGGCGCGACCTTGAGTTCCTCGAGAAGAAGGGACTTATAGAAAGGATCCATGGAGGGGCCATTCTTTCCAACCGTGGTCTTCTGGAGCCACTGTTCTCCCAAAAGAGTATGCTTCATCGCCAAGAGAAAGATGCCATCGCCAAAAAGGCGGCTTCTCTTGTCCAGGATTACGAGACCATATTCATCAACAGCGGCTCGACCTCCTTGAGGCTATTTCATGAAATAACGGCAAAACATGTAAAGATTGTCACCAACAACGCATATTTCCCGATGGAGGATATCCCTGACAATCTCGAGGTCCTCTCCACAGGAGGGAATTTCAGCAATGAGTCCTTCACCTACTATGGAGATTTGGCAAACTACGCGGTAAGCCAAGTCTGGGCTACCAAGGCATTCATCGGGGTCGACGGCATTGATGTGCTGCATGGACTGACCTCACCAGTGCAGGCAGAGGGTCAGATAAACAGAAGCATGATTGAGCACACCAAGAACCAGGTGATCATCATCGCCGATAGCTCCAAGATTGGAAGAGTCTCCAATTTCTTCTTGAGCTCCATTTCGGTGGTGAACATGCTGATCACTGATAAGGGAATCAGCGAAAAGGATCTCAACGAATTCACAAAACAAGGCATTGAGGTAGTGGTTGTCTGATTATCGAGAAAACTTGAAAACAGAATTTCAAGTTTTAGTTTGAGTAAAAGAAAGGCAACCCGCTGTGTACTCAATAGCACCTCAACAAGTTGCCAACACTTGGTAGAATCAGGAATCGCCGTTCTGCTTTTATGCATTTGCTTCAAAGCAGTCCATCTTTCTTACCATTTTTTCATTTTCAACAAGGATTGAAGCCTCTTGAGCTTGTCCCTGATTGGACGATCTCCCATCCAACGTCTTTAATATAGACATATTTAAAAATTGAGTCAAGTCCTTTTGCAAAAATAAAAATATTTATTCCTTGTTTTTCCCACAGTCCTTCTCTATGATTGGTTAATGCTTGCCAATGCCATAACCATATCAAGAATCGTCCTTGCCTTTTTGCTTCTCCCCCTTGCCCCTCTCCAACCGGCTTTTCTGCTGGTGTACCTTCTTGGAGGACTAAGTGATATGGCCGATGGGTATGTGGCACGCAAGACGCACACAGTAAGCATCCTTGGCTCCAAACTTGATTCAATTGCTGATTTTATCCTGATTGTAGTACTTCTCTACGTTCTCTATCCGATACTCCAACCTTCAAAGGAAATACTCCTATGGATAGCCGCCATCGCTTTTATACGATTGTCAGCCATAACGACTGTCTGCATAAGATATGGGTACTTCGCCTCTTTGCATACTTATGCCAACAAGGCCACAGGTCTTGCTCTTTTCCTGTTCCCTTTCAGCCTCATGGTAACTTCTTCGGCAATTCCCCTTGTGCTGGTACTCGTTTTGGCGACTTGCTCAGCCAGCGAGGAACTCATCATCAACATTACCTCAAAGAAACTCAACCTTGAAACAAAGGGCTTCTTTGATAACCTTTGACCTGTAAGGGAGAAAAACAACAAGGAATTAGTACTTTTCACCACAAAGAAGGAGGATGTAAGCCTTCCTGTAAAACTGGTAGTATGGAATATATGGCTGTTACTTACATAGATTTCTGCTCTGTTCAACAAGGATAAGTCTACGATATCAAGGCACATCTCAAATATCTTTGCAGAAGGAAAACTTGAAAAGGATTCAGTTATTGCAAATTTTGCAACAACTGCCAGTGATGGCAAGATCTATAAGGTTGACTATTACAGTCTTGATTGAGTACAACGGGCTTGACCTTACCACTTGACCGGGATGAATCCTACCAGACTTGAATCGCATATGACATCCTATTGTATTGCCCAATAGCGTAATGCCGTAGCTCTCTACATCGATTGTGCAAAGCAAGAGAATCTTGCATTCCCTTTGAATGAGAAACTCACCAACAGGGACCTGTTCAATCTCTTGTTTCCTACCGGCCACCTGCACCAAAAATCTGAAATATGAATTGCAAGACTTGGGCAGCGGCCCCTTGTACCTCATCCTCTCCTCCGCATCAAGCTGGGCATGCTCGGAGTTGTATTCAATCCGGCTGAAGGGCAGTTCGGTGAGCACGTGCTCCACCATGCCTCTTTTCAGTTCCCTGCTTATCGTCCTGGCATTCTTCTGGGGTATCTTCCCCAGCACCGTGGGGCTGCGCTCTTTCCTGTACCCGTTGCTACCTACATAGTGGTATTGCAACCTCAGCCTCTCGCCCCAGGGTAAGCTGTCTCCATCCCATGGTATCCCCTTGCCTTGATTGATTTTTTTGCTAAACCAATCCTAGCATAGGATTTATGGGACTTCCTTTTCCCCCCGCTTCCTCCTTCTTTTTTATGCGGACATTTTATATTACTACTCGCACAAGTTCATATCTTGACTGAAGATTTCTCCAATTTCTTGGGGCCAGTTTATTTTGGGAGTCAGATTACCTAGATTGCCCTTCCCTGTTGCGAACGAAACTTATAGTCATTTCTCATTCTTTGACTTGTACCACAGGGAAAACCAGTAGTAAAGGTATTTTGTATATGTTTTTGTGCACAAAAAAATCGCTATAATAACTTATTATACTACAACGGTTTAAACTTTGAAAATATATACAGGTAACCTGTGTGTTCTATACTATTCAGCAATTGCCGACTTGGGTAATCATCGGATTGTTTAACAAAACGTCATATAGTTCAACCGAACGGCAATTTGATAACCATATGGCAACTTGACAAACCACACTTCGTCATATTATAGCATGTCTACAGTACTGAGAAATTTCATAAAAATTGATAGAATTTCTCAGTACTGTTTACTGCAAAGGGGAAAAGGATTACAATGCTTGTGGAGGCATATCTATGCATGTTATTCCAAGAGACGATTATCTTCATAAGCTGATAAACAGGAAAGAGAATGGAAGCATCAAGGTAATCACAGGACTTCGCAGAAGCGGAAAGTCTTTTCTGCTGTTTGAGCTATATTACCATTACCTTCTCTCGCTAGGTGTGAAGGAAGAACAAATCATCAAAGTCGAATTGGATAATGATGAATTTGAAGAGTTGACCGATTACAAGAAGCTTGGGGAATACATACGAGCAAAAATCACAGACAACGGACAGTACTATGTTTTTCTCGACGAAGTCCAGTTCTGTGACAACTTTGAAAAGGTACTCAATGGACTCAACAAGAGAAAGAATCTTGACATCTATATAACAGGCAGCAATTCACGGTTCTTGTCTTCGGACATCTTGACTGAATTCAGGGGAAGAGGCGATGAGATAAGGGTATTTCCCCTTTCTTTCAAGGAGTTTATCCAGGTTTATAATGGTGATCAACTTCAAGCATGGCAACAATACATGATGTTTGGAGGAATGCCTCGGTTGGTTGAATGCAAAACAGCTGAAGACAAAAGCAAATACCTTTCCACTCTTTTTCAGGAGACTTATGTAAAGGATGTCGTTGAGAGACACAAATTGAAAGACCGCATTACAGTTGATACGTTGCTTGACATTCTCTCCTCTGCAACAGGTTCCATAACGAACCCATCCAAGTTATCCAACACTTTTCAGTCCGTCTTAAAGAAGAAAGTCTCGGATAACACGATTAGAGCATACATATCTTTCATCGAAGACTCTTTCCTGATATCCACGGCGAAAAGGTATGATATCAGGGGGAAGCAATACATTGGTGGAAAGAACAAGTATTATTTCACTGATATTGGACTGAGAAATGCCCGTTTGAACTTTCGGCAATTTGAACCCACGCATATTATGGAGAACATCATTTACAATGAGCTTATTGCAAGAGGATATAACGTAGATGTTGGTGTGGTAGACATCCTGGAAAAGACAGATGATGGCAAATACAGGAAGAAATCTACCGAAGTGGATTTCATCTGCAATATGGGAAACGAAAGAATATATGTGCAGTCTGCCTTTTCCCTACCAGACGCTGCCAAGGTGTTCCAAGAATCACGGTCTCTGTTAAACATAAAGGATAGTTTTAGGAAAATCATTGTCGTCGGAGATCTTATTCCGGCCTATACGACTGAGACGGGAATAAAGGTGATCAACATTCAGGATTTCTTGCTGGGCAATTCTAGCCTTGACATGTATTAACTGAGGATTATTGTCAATTTTGTTAATAATTCTCAGTACATATCCGTTTGCCTATATTTGCTGATCATTAGCAGAGGCAGGACTTGATGCTTCGCTGAACCATCGGCTAGTGATGCTCATCTGTTCTCATCACCTTTTCGCCGGCATCGGTCGTATGGTACGATCAAATCCAGGTGCGAAATTCGACCAAGTGAAAAGCTCTCCGATTCCCGTCAATGCAAAAGCAGGACCCCAAGCTAACGGTTCCAATCTCGCCTTGCTCGATGTCGGCGGGATCGACGTTGTGGTGACCAGCAAACATGTGGGATGTTATGATTCAACAATGATGTGCACACTCGGCGTGAAACCAGAGGCCTGCAAGGTGATCATCGTGAAACTTGGCTATTTGGAACCGGAAGTCCGGGCGATTGCACGCCATTCAATGATGGTATTGACCACAGGATCATCCGATGAACTCTTCTTACGGCTTTCTTACAAGAAAACGAGTCATCCGATATATCCGCTTGATGGGGACTTTACGCAGAATCTTCGGTTTATCCGTTAGATTACGAGATGAAAAACCAATGTTGTCCTCCCTCAAGACCCTGTGGAGGAAGGCCTACGACTTCAGGGATACTGCATACTCCGAACCAACTCCCTATCCCCCAAAATTCTGAATTGAACAAAAAAAGGAGTTCCTATACTTAATTAGGAACTCCACTTAGTATGGGCAACTTGTGCGTTCTATACCATATGGGGTAATACTATGTTCGCGCCATTTTTTGTGAACAACATTCGGCAGCAATCGAACTATCCGGAAATTTGATAATTACATGCGATAAATGTAATTATATTCGGATTCTTGGCTTGTCCTCTTTTCTTCACGCCGTATGGTTCCAAATTGCGAAAGAGTATGCTATTCAAACGCCAGATGGTTCAACCAAGCAAACTATGGCAATCTCTAATTTCTTAGACATCCTATCGGCACGACGTACACACCGTCTTTACGCTGGTAAGCAAGTCCGGTTCCAGTCAAGACCATTAAAAATGAAGGCTTTTTCATCTTTTCTGTGTCAATCAATGAAGCTACATCCATTAAGCTATCCACACCTTCCTGGACTCTGCTCTGGCCAAGCTTGATCTCAATCAAACCATAGGAACCGTCCCTTCTGTGAATCACAGCATCACATTCCTTATTGTTGGCATCCCTGTAATGATAAAGCTCGGCATCGAAGGCTGAAGCATAGACTTTCAAATCATGAATACATAGAGTCTCAAAGATGAAGCCGCCGGTCTCGGTGTCGTTGATTATATCCTGCGGTCCTATTCCCAAGGCTGCACAAGCTAGGGAGGAATCAGCCAGATATCTGGTCTCTGTGGTTCTGATAGCCGTGGCAGACCTCAGATTTGGATTCCATGCTTTAAGGTCATCTATTATGAAGATGTCATTCAAGGCAGAAAGATACGAGCGAACCGTATTCTCACTTGGAGAATCCATCTTATCTCCCAAATCAGCAATTATCTTTGAAAGTTTGGCCTGGGAGCCTGAAAGCCTGGCATAAGAACGCAGAAGTGCACGTGCTAAAACCTCAGACCTCCTAACTCCATCTGGAAGACTGATATCCGAATTGCATACTTCATCCATGTAGTTCCGGGCTTGGTTCAAGGCAACACGCTGACTCTTCGCAAGTGCGCTAGGCCAGCCACCACGGCAGCACAGGAAGGCAATATCAAGAAGATTTTGGGATGCCTCAGAGTAGATTGTATTTTCAACAGAAGAGAAAAGCTTTTCAATGGATACGGCCCCATTGGAGTCTCCTGTTTCCCAAAGGCTCATGGTACTCATTTTAAGCCGCCCAATCCTTCCGGTGCCAGAATGAACGGTCTTGATTCTTTTAGTCTTTGATGTGGAGCCAGTCATAATAAACTGGCCAGTCTTTCCACGTTCATCTACTTCATGTCTAATTGAATCCCAAAGATTCGGAAAAACCTGCCATTCATCAATAAGAATAGGAGTTTCTTTATCCTTGAATACAAGAGCTGGGGCGTTTTCAATTACGGTCTCATATCTTTTTACTTGAGTACCATCACCAAAATCGAAGATGGTTTTTGCTATCTTCTTTGAAGAAGTCGTCTTTCCACAAGCCTTTAACCCCTCGAGTAAAACCGCTCCCCTTTCTTCAAGTTTATCAGCAAGCTCCTGATCAATAATTCTCTTCTTGTAATCCATTAATTCATCCTTTTGTATATCTTACTCAACCCGATGCAATAAAGCAAGTCTATTGCGGTGTTTGATGCTTTTTCATTGCTGTGTTTGAGACTTTTTAATTGCGGTGTTTGATGCTTTTTAATTGCGGTGTTTGAGACTTTTTAATTGCGGTGTTTGTAGCTGTCAAGAAAAATAGACATGTAGCTGTCAAGAAAAATAGACACTAAAAGTATTTAATTTAATTTCTCGTTTTTGAAAGTAGACATATCCAGTTCTTTATCTTGTTTTGTTTTTCCAAAAGTAGACGCAGCATACATTTTCC
>JBAXZS010000044.1:0-13356 GCA_041670175.1 Sphaerochaetaceae bacterium
ACATTTTGTTCAAAATAATTGGAATATGTTATAATAATAACATTACTCTCCAAGAATCTTGAAATTTGATACAGGCAAAGTATAGACAATGCCACTTCCTGTCTCATGCAAACAGGAGAGAGAAGTGATAGCGGTAAAAACCCCATCAACCTTTTGTTTGTCAACAAGAATCAGCAACATCTCTTTCTCAGGAACCAAAGATGCCCCGAAAAACTTCACGTCGTCTGGTGTTCCCGTACCACGACCATTCAACACAGTACCCCCGCCAGCTCCTGCATTTCTCGCAGCTTCCATAATCTCCTCAGCATAGCCTTGGTTACAGATTACATTGATAATCTCCCATTTCCCTTCCATAATAGGCTCCTTTTTTGACGTACATGTTGTTTGTTGCAAGAAACTTCTAGTACAATTGACGGTGGCTATCAGGCCGCAAAGCCTTGGAACTTCCTCCATGGCATGGATAATAGCTTCACATTTTTCCTCAGCAGCGAGAACAAGGAGCACCTCCTTGTGTGAATCTCCCAATCCCAAAACTGAAAGCAAGCTGCTCGAAGCTGTTCCTCTTGCAAACAAGATGGTACCACCATCACTTCCTGCAAGTTTTGCCTGGGCTATCATCGCTTGTGCTTTCCCTTTCTGCACGATGGCAAGAATCAAGATATTACTCATTCTGTCCTCCTTTTCGCAGTTTAGCCCGATATATGAGACCAAGAATTTGAATCGTCACCAAGGGTGCCATTGAGATAAAGCCCACCACACCAAAGGCATCATTGCCAGTGTATTGGCTTACTCCAATGGCAAAAGGAAGAATGAAGGTAGCAGCCATGGGACCGGAGGCAACTCCTCCGCTATCAAAGGCAATGGCACCAAAAAGGGGCAACCCCACATAAAGCAAAATAAGTGAAAAGGCATATACAGGGACCAAAACCCAAAGGATGGGGAAGCCAAAAACAATGCGAAGGATGGCAAGAGCCACTGAGAAAGAAACCCCAAGAGCGAGAAAACAAAGCATTACCAACTTGCTGATTCTGTTGTTGCTTATGGTCTCCACCTGCCCAATCAGAATCCATACTGAAGGTTCTGCGATAACTACCAACAATCCCAACAATAAGGAAAAGATTATCAATAAGGGTAGGCTTAAGGAGGCCAACCGATTTCCCAACTCGAATCCCACTGGCATAAAACCCGCTTTACCACCCAACAGAAACAGCACCATGCCAATATAGGTATAGAAAACCCCCACAATTGTCTTAATACTCTGAAGCCTAGGCATCTTCAATATTGTCACCTGGAATAAGAGAAATACTATTACCAAGGGAAACATGGAAACCGCAACTTGATAAGCAAGAAGACCAAACAATTGCATATAGTTTCCAACAGGATATGAATAGAGGATTTCCGGGGAAGTCTGCGCCGACGGGAAGAGAAGCCCCATAGACAAAACCGCAATGATTGCTCCAAGACATTGCAAGCTTACAAAACCAAAACTGTCAGATTCCTTGGCATTGGATTGCACCCGGGCACTGCCAATGCCCAAAGCCATGACAAAAGGAACAGCCAGGGAACCAGTAGCGGAACCTCCACTGTCAAAACTGATGGAAATCAAGTCTCCCTCATTTAGGAAAGCCAGCACAAACACCAGAAGATAGCCAAGGGTCAAGACAAACCGCAGCTTTATATGAAGCACTACACGCAAGAACGCCAAGGCGATGAATGCCCCCACTCCGAGGGACATCATCAGAAGAAAGTTGTTTTCCTGAATTGAAGGGTCAACTAAGGAGACCTGGCTTGCCAGGACTTTCGCGTTAGGTTCTGCAAAGGTGATGACAAAACCCACAACAAGGCCTGTCAAAATAAGAAATAGCAAACTCCGTCTTGTTGTGACGGCCGAACCTATCCTCTGTCCAATAGGGACAACCCCGATATCCGCTCCAAGCAAAAACAAAGTCAGCCCGATAATCACAAATACCGAACTGATAAGAAAATTTGCGAGCAGTCCTTCAGAAAGAGGAGAAATGAAAAGGTGAGAAATCAACACCAGAACGATAATGGGAGCCACAGAGACAGCAACATCCCTAAGTTTTTTTAAGAGTTCCACTTGGCAAGAATTCCTTTGTCTGGGGAGTATACCATCTTAGTGTTTATTTCACAACAAATAACTTCCAAACTCCTGAATCCAGGAGTAGATGCAAGAGGCCAATCAATACCTTGGCTTTCTTACTGTCTTAATCCTATTTATTTCTGGATTCCCTGTTCAAAAATTTTGGGATTGCACAATAAGGAACAAGGTTTAGCAAATAGACAAACAATACTCTTTAGTACTTTATTCTTCCTGTAAAAAAGGATGCAAGGTACTTGAAATTGTTCTTTAATTGCTGGTATTGTACTCTCTGTGACAAAAACCTTTCATGGGGGCTTAGCTCAGTTGGCTAGAGCGTCTGCATGGCATGCAGAAGGTCGACAGTTCGATTCTGTTAGCCTCCATCCTTTGGAACCTTGCTATTTATGCGGCAAGGTTTTTTTATAACTCCAGTCCCCAATACTCACCATCAATATACTTTCCTTTCATACAGAACATGCGAGTATCAATCCCTTCCTTTGTAAACCCACATTTGGCATAGAAAGCCTTTGCTCGGAGATTGTCGCTCCTCACCAACAGGTTGATTTTGGTCACCTGCTGCTTCTTGACCCACTCAAGGGCTTTCTCAAAGAGCGAGGTAGAGACGCCTTTTCCCCAATAGGCCTTTATCACACTGATGGCAAACTCCGCACTATGCTCTGTTCTTGGTCTGTGTCCTTTAATCAACTGGACGCTCCCGATGACCTTGCCTCCATCGAAAGCATACAAGTCAAGGCCATCTGAAGAAGCCGAGAGAAGAAAATTCTGCTCATCTTCCACAGTAAGGGTGATGTCTTCAGAACCAAAAGTAAGATTGTCCGTCTCACTTCCTAGTTGCTTAAGATATGCAATCAAAAGAGCGGCATCTTCCATCCTGGCTTCTCTGATTTCCATGTCTTCCTCCTTGCATCGCAAACACAACTTGATCCTTATCTAGGAGAATATCAGATTCCTAGGAGAGAAAGCAACTTGAGACGAGGAACTCATATCGATAAGCAGGATGAAAGCAAGTGCATGGCTAACAAACTCTTTGCACTAAAAGCCTGGCACCGTTTCCGGTGCCAAGTATGATTCCTACTCTTTGGAAAGTACTTTTTTCTTTCTACGATTCAGAAGTTGTTCAATAACCCAGGTCATCATGGCAAACACAAAGGTTATGGAGAAGAAGATACCAAGAGTGGAAAAAGTAGTCTGAAGATTGATTGGCTGGCTTTCAAGCAAGCCTCTTCCTCTTCCGTCACCACGTCCCAAACCATGCCCTTCAACTGAACCTGTGAACGGCGATGAAAGCCAACTGTTAAAGGAAGATATCACCAAGTTCCTTATCCCAATGGCTAAAAGGACAAGAACAAGAATACATAGCAGGATAAGAATAACCTTGGAGAGTTTGCCCTTGGTCCCGAACAGGGCATTACGAATAAAATGAAAATGCAATCCAAGATGGATACCCAAGAGGATAAGCATGACAGCAGCGGTGAAAAAGTGAATCGGTTTCCAAATGGCTCCCCCTTGAAGGGAAGTGAAAATAGTCTTCGAGATAAGCAAGGAACTGATAATCATCACCACTGTGCTGATAAGCAAGAGGAGATTGACCGCATAGGAGACCCTGGTCTTCGTAGGCGTCCCCTTGGCAAAAAGACGCCGGGTTATCTTTATCACCCATTTGTAATTTATTGCCACATGCACCAACATGACAACAAGGACGATAAGACCGGCTATCTCATGGAATGAAAGCGTAATCGCAGCCTTATTATACATCAGCAGCAGTACAATGATCATTCCAAGGTCAAGCAATAGTTTGTATTTGTTCTTGGTATTCATGTGTATAAATATACATACCAAAAATTGCTAAAGGAAGAAGCCGGCCCCCGCTTTTTAAGATTCTTCATATAAAAACATGTAGCTTGAAAATTCCTTAAAATATTGGACGGCCCGTTTCCAACATTCATATTCTGCATCACAGAATGCAAAAGTGCTATTCAATCAAAACACACCTTACCCCAGCAATGGAACGGAGGTATCATGAGTATTCTCGGTATGATATTGAAGCAAATATCCAGGTCCTTTCACCCGATGCGCTCACTTCACTAAGAAATGTGTATTGATATCTTTGCCACTTATTGACATTTGAACATTGTTCAATATAATTGTATTGAACAATGTTCAAAATGAGAATGAAATGAAACAACCAAGAGAAACAAAGGAACAGATAATCAATGCAACCATCAAGCTCATCCAGCAAGGTAAAGGGAATATTGCGGAGATAACAACCCGTGCGATAGCAAAGAAATCAAAGGTCGGGACAGGATTGGTCAATTATCATTTTCAAAGCAAAGAGAATCTCATCACCGTATGTGTGCAACGAATCATTGAACAAGTCGTATCAAGCTTCAATCCTCACCAAAAAGAGTATCAAAGTGATAAAGAACGCCTCACCGATTGGGCGATACAGGTCTTTGATTTCCTGTTTGAGAATTATGCCATCTCACGGATATCGATAGTCGGTGACTTGGTAAATTATACAGCAAATTGCAACAGTATCAAAACACAAAGAGGATTTATGTCCGCACTGGATGAAAAGATGCAAAAAAGGGACAAGCAGTTACTTTCCTTTATGCTTACCTCCGTACTGCAAACAGCCTTTTTGGGCAATGATACCTGTACAGGATTGCTTGGATATGATTTAAGCAACAAACCAGAGAGAGGCAGGTTCATCGCCCGGTTGGTTTCCGTTTTATACGATGGATTCCAAAAATAACAGAAAGGAGAAAATCCATATGAACAGGAAGATAGGTATATTCGCTTCTGCTACCAACTTACTCGGAGTCGCAGGATTTGCAATCTCGATGGGTATTGGAGCCTCGTTGTTCTGGAGTTACCTCACAAGTATCGTCATTGCCTTCAGCTTTGTCACCCTGATGGGTGTTTATGCATACTTCAGCGAGGAGAGCACAAAAGCCGCCGGATTTTGCGCCTTGGCATTTGGAGCGATGTACGCACTATGCAATTCGCTTGTATATTTCACCCAGCTCACCACTGTCCAACACGGTATGCTTAATGGGCAAGCAACCGCCTTGCTGGATTTTCAAGAGTTCGGACTCATGTTCAATTGGGATATGCTGGGATATTGCCTGATGGCGGTCTCTACTTTCTTTATCGGGCTTACCATCAAGGCAACCACCAAACCAGATACATGGCTTAAATGGTTGCTTCTTATTCATGGAGTATTCGCATTAAGTTGTTTTATCATACCCACACTGGGAATATTCAACAAGGATATGAATGGAGCAGGCTGGGTAGGAACACTGATACTTGAGTTCTGGTGCCTGTACTTTGCTCCGATAAGTATTCTCTCCTGGATACATTTCCTCAAAAAGAAAGAATCCTAGCGGATGCAATCCGCCTCGTACAAATTGAGCTTGTCCTTGGTAATCGGCAATGCTTTGTAAATGACATTGCCAAGAATATTCCCAAAAACATCCTTGAAGGAAATGGTCACGTCATAGACTCCCTCAGGGATGTTCACCCCTCCCACCATGGCCAAGGCGGGGAAGAAATGGGACATCCTTAAATCAGCCTGTTCGCTGGTATGCTGGAAGATAGAGGAAAAAATGGTCAGCACATCAGCAATCGCCCCATAGGTGTGACCCTCATCCCCCTGCTTGGACAGCTCATGGGCTGTTATTCCCAGAATCTCGGTGTTCATCGCCTTGAAGGTGGAACGGAGCACCGTCTTGTTATAGATGCTCTGCTTACGAAGCTGGAATGTGTTGGAGGCTACCTCCCCAAGGTTCTCAATCGGTTCCAACAGGAAATCAGCAACCTCGCCGACTGAGACCTGGACCTTGGCAATCCGGGAAGACCTTCCTTGCATCACAGGAAGTGCTATCTTGGCCCAATTGTTCCGAGAAAGAGGAATATAATCAACAATTTCCTTTTTTTGTGGTTCCAGACCACAAAAGGCGATGATGTTCAACCGCGCCCTATCCTGAGGAATTGAAAGCTCTTCTTCCAAGGAAGAGGGAACAGCAAAAGGATAAAGATGGCTCTGACTTGCAAAAGCCTGTCCGACCTGGTTGTAGTAGTAATCCTTGTCAGCTCCGTCCCCCAAGGTCCTGGCAAATAGCATCCCCAGGTAATCACTGAGGGCACTATGGCTGAACTCAATGCTCACCACAGAAGTCTGCACATTGCCCACCTTGTTGGATAAGGCCGCGTCCGTGGTAAGAGACAGCATCTTCTCATACTTGTTCTTCAGTACCTGTTGTTTTTCCGAACTTCGGCGAATCTCCACCATCGCATCTTCCGTCATGCCCAAAGCCTGATAATTCAATGCTTTGAAAACATTGCTATAAATATCCTCAAAATCCTCCCCCGGATATTCCTTGGTGGTATCATTGACGATAAAGGAGGCAAGATTCGCAGTGACACTCTGGGTATAGGCCTTGTCTATCAACTGCTCGGCTTGGGATAGATGTAGATTGGATTGTGCAAAATCACGATTATAATGATGAGCCAAACCCAAATCCAAGTTCAAGACCAACTCCCCCTGAACTCTTTGCAGCTCATCGCTCCTGCTCTGCAAAGTCGTCACGGCTTTCTGGTAATCACCACTCTCCAATTGAATCTCAACCGGTTTGAGATTGATGGTTGAGGCGCATCCGGATACAACAAGAACAGCCATGACAATGACTAGGACTATAATTGCTGGTTTCCCCTGGCTCATCATAGTTCCTTAGAATTTGAAATGGTTCTTTTCAATATATTTCTTTACGGTTTTTTCCTGCATCCAGACCTTTTCCCCGGTCTCAACACTGACCAGAGCCAAATCAACATAATAGGTCCTGACCGCCTTGTTGCCTTCCTGATCAAGATTGGTCTTCACCGAGCCAAGTAACATGTAATCGGCTCCAGTCTCATTCTTCATATTCTTGGAGGTCTTCTTGCTTGCAAATTGCTCTTGATATTCCCGTTCCATGAGGATATCACCTCGATTCTCGAAGTCAGCGACAGTAATAACCCTTCCACTACTCATAAGAGCTGCTTCAAGCTTCTTGCTGATAATGGTCGTATCAATATGTTCGCTGGAGCGGTTCTCCACCATCCCGATAATCACCACTGGCTTGCTGCCCTTGGTCTTTTTCTTCATCCAGCTACCTTTCAGGCAGTCCTTGATCATGGCATCACTGACAATCTTTATATCGGTGTCGTTCCAATTTCCACTCAAATCAATCTGCTTGTTCTCGTTTATCCGGGCAACCCGGGTATCGGTGCATCCTGCAAACACCAACAGGGTACTCAATAACACTAATACAAGTCTTTTCATGAAATGTCTCTCCTATTTCAGATTGTTTTATCGTAATCCAACTTCCCTAATCTTTCAATCAG
Source organism: Sphaerochaetaceae bacterium (assembly GCA_041670175.1). Lineage (GTDB taxonomy): Bacteria > Spirochaetota > Spirochaetia > Sphaerochaetales > Sphaerochaetaceae > JBAXZS01. The sequence goes on from JBAXZS010000044.1 coordinate 7,508, forward strand.
GATATTGTCTCTTGCTCAGAATAGATTTTAAGAGTAAATTACTCATGTAGTTCCGATCAAAGATTAAGGGAGACTTTTATGATATCAAAGAAATTAATATCGTCCATTCTTGTCCTGTGCGCCATCATCACCCTAATGGCTTGTACTTCCACAAATAAGACTCAAGCGGAAGTCCCTGCCCTGCCCTCCCCTCTTCCTGCTGCCACTTCTGTGCCTGTGACCCCGGCTCCTGAAGCGACAAGAAAAGAAAGCAGCTCAAAGAATGTAATTTCCGTTGTTCCCAGCACACCCATCGCTACCGTTCCTTCCTCCCAAGAGCCTCCATTGAGTGAACAGATCGCCCAGGCTTCCACACTTGATGAGGCGGAAGCGCTTATTGCAAAACTGTCAATCAAGGCAAACGACCCTGATGGCAAGCTGACCCTCCAGTTTATCACCCGTGCAAAAGATGTCGCCCTAAAGTTAATCAATGCCTCATACAGCATTGACGATTTGAAATCCTATATTCAGATTCTCACGAATGCACAAGCTCTCTATGGATACGACACCAGTGAGTATACCGATCTTGCCAATGAACGTATCTTTGGCATCGAGGCCTATAACAAGGACAGCTTGTATACCTATATGAAGAAATACCCCAAGGGGCATTATACAAAGGAACTCGCTTCTTTAATTAAAGCCAAGGGTTTATAACCGAATCGGGCAGTATCAGAAAAAACCTCCATACTTCATCGTAGGGAGGTTTTTTTATATCCAAGGGAATCCTCATCCTTTCTGTACTTCATATTGCCTGTGGATATCCTCCAATTTCCGATAGCAATGAAGAAATGCGGGGACCAGGAAAAAGTCCGCAAGGACCCAAGCCACAGGGGAAGCGAAGCATACCGCAGGGAATTTCCAAATGGGAACGATAAAAATGGCGACACCCATCCTCGCTACCATCTCGAAAACCCCGGAAAAGATGGCAAATCGGCTGAAACCCATTCCTTGGATCATAAAGCGGAAGATATTCACCCAGGCCAGAGGAAAATAGAACAGGCTGTTGATAATCAAAAACAGATGCGCATTATTCAAAATATCCTGAGCACCGGGGTCAAGGAATAACAGACTGAGCTGGCCTCCAAAGAAATACATGATGAGGCAAGCAAACACAGAATACACAAGACCCATAAGGGAACAATCCAGAAGTCCTGTCTTGAGACGCTCAAGCTTACCGGCTCCAGTATTCTGACCTCCATATGTAGCCATGGTCGTCCCCATCGCATCAAATGGCGTGCAAAAGAACAACCCGATCCTTGAACCGGCGGTGACCGCTGCGACAGCCCCTGAACCAAGCATATTGACAGAGGTCTGCAAGATGACACTGCCAATAGCAGTAATGGAGTATTGCAGGCCCATCGGGATTCCATTTGCACAAAGTGTTCTCAGGTGACCGGAACGAATCTTCCTATCATCAGAGGAAAGATTAAGAATAGAAAATTTCCTCTTCATGTAAAACAGACAGGCAAAACCAGACAATCCCTGCGATATGATTGTGGCAAGAGCCGCACCTGCGACATCAAGATGAAATACAAGAATGAATAGCAAATCCAGGACGATATTCATCAACGAGGACAGGACAAGAAAAAAGACCGGGGTCTTGCTATCACCAAGCGCCCGCAGGATACCAGATAACATATTGTACAGGATTGTCAGCGGAATCCCCCAGAAGATGATACGGATGTAGACAATCGCGCGATCGATGATATCGGGAGGAGTCTGCATCAAGAGAAGGAAAGGCCGACAAAACACCACAGTGACGATGGTGATGACCAACGAGAACCCCACGCACAAAACCCTCGCATTGGCCACATACTGCCGCATGGCGGGATAATCCTTCGCTCCGAACCTCTGGGCGACAGGGATGGAAAAACCTCCACATAATCCCATGCAGAACCCGATGATAAGGAAGTTCACCGACCCTGTGGCCCCGACCGCGGCAAGGGCCTCGACCCCAAGGCTCTTCCCCACAATGATCGCATCCACCACGGTATAGAACTGCTGGAAAACACATCCCAGCAAAACAGGAATCATGAATCCCAAAATGAGCCTCATCGGTTTCCCATCTGTTAAATCTTTTGTCATTACATCCTCATTCCGCCTTGTCGTAAAGCGGCCATACACCCCTGAATGTAATCATACACTCTCACACGAAGCAATAAAATTCGCAAGATGCCAGACCCATGTTTTATAGGGAAATGACGGCTTTTACTTTATAATAGGGAAAGAGCCTGACTCTTGTCTCCCGATAAGAATTTCATGAAAAGAAAAGATGCGTCAAAAAGGTAATCCCTCCGCCTTGATTTCCATAAGGGATGAATCGAATTGCAACTTTCTTTCCTTCTTAGGAGAATGGATAGAAAAACATCCTTTTAAAACAGAATCTACTGACAAAACTCACCACAAGAAAAACCAGAATGATTCCGATAACTGCAAAATCAGGACCTTTGAGTTTACTGGCATTGTACCAAGTCCTTCGTTTACCCCGGCCGAAACCTCTCAGGGTCATCGCATTGGTAACGACTTCGACCCTGCCCAAGGAGGACAGGACCAAAGGGGAGAGGATCCTTCCCATATTGACAATCCTGGTTTTCAAAGGCGCATTCTTGGAAATATCGACACCTCTGGACTGCTGGGCCTCTGAGATATGGGTATAGTCCCCGGTAACCTCAGGCAGATATCTCAGTGCAAGAGCAACGGAATAGCTGACATTATAACTTACCTTGAGCCTGTTCAAGGACGAGGCGAATTCACTTGGATTCGTAGCCACGACAAATATCAAAGCAATAGGAAAAATGGTCATGTATTTCAGCCAGATCACAATCAGATACCATAGAGTTTCTCGCGTCAGCGCATAAAAGGCCTCCGCATTTCCTAAAATGACCGTCCTTGTTCCCATATATACTGAACCTTGCCCAGGAGAGAACAGATAGATAAAGAGTGTATTCATCGTCACCAATACCATTATCAAATTAATGAAACCCCTGAAATGAGAAAAGGGAATCCTTGTCTGCCATAAGGCAATAAGAGAGACGGCAAAGGCAACCAATAAGAGCCGGGTGTCAAAGGTGGTCAGGCACAGCACAATCCATCCCAGGAAAAAAACAAATTTGGAAACACCGGTAAGATGATGGATCCAAGAATCCTTCTCAATATAACTCAGGCCTGGACCGAATCCACTTCTATCATCGGAAGCCTCCCTCTTGAGCCTCCTCCTGCTTTTCTTCCGCCCCCCAAGTTTCAGTTGAGGTATCCTCTCGAAATCGGAAGAGCTTCCCGTAGTCTCGCAATCCCTTTCCTGTCTCTCACTCTGGATAAAACCTTCGATAAATCCTCCGATATTTTCTATCCCTGCTTTTTTTGCAAGAGTGAACAGGCTGGTCCGCTTAAGATTTGCCTTTATGAGCAATTCCTCATTAGCAAAAATATTGGCAATCGGAGCATCATCCAACAGTTTCCCATCCGCCAGGACAATGGCCCGCGGGGTATACTCAAGAGCCAGATGCATATCATGGGTAACAAACAAAATCGTAATGCCAATCTTCTTGTTCAGTCCTTTCAGGAACTCCATGATCGCACGATAATGAAGATAATCCTGCCCTGCGGTAGGTTCGTCAAGAATAAGAATCTTTGGTTGCATCACCAGAATCGAAGCGATTGTGACCCGCTTCTTCTGCCCATAGGAGAGAGCCGAAATTGGCCATTTATGATATTTTCCCAGTCCGCAGAGTTGCAACACAGCCTCGACTCTCGGCCGTATCTGTTCCTCAGGCAAACCCCTCTCCCTAAGGCCAAAGGCTATTTCATCATAGATCAAGTTGTGTGAGATCATATGATTGGGATCCTGCATGACATAGCCGACACTCATCGATCTGGATGCTATGGTATCTCCAAACCCATCAACTCCATCAATTATCAGTTTCCCACTGTCAGGAGGACAGATTCCAATGATCACTTTCGCCAAGGTGGATTTCCCGGCCCCGTTCTTTCCAAGGACCGAAAGCATCTCCCCCTCTTTCACACAAAAGGAGATATCCTCAAGGGCTTTCCTTTTCCCATCGTAACTATAGCAAAGATTCTCCACCTTAAGGATATCCTTACCTTGGGGAACCTGGGGAATCCTGCCATTCATTCTAGCCCAGAGACCCAGTTTGTCAGAGAAAGTATCCACTGCGATACTGTCAAGATTCGAGAGATCCTGACCTGAAAGGTCACATCCGGCCTTTCTTAGCGCAGCAAGATACAATGGTTCCCGGATACCATTGCTCACCAACAAACCACTGGCAAGCAGTTTCCTTGGAGTCGAATCCAAGAGTATGCCGCCATCATCGATAAGGATGATCCTGTCCACCGGACGGGAAAGGACATCCTCGAGCCTGTGCTCAATAATGATAATGGTCTTATTTGTGTCCGTATGGATCTGGTCTATCAACTCAATGGCCTGCTCTCCCGTGCGGGGATCAAGATTTGCAAGAGGTTCATCAAAGAGCAGGATATCGACATCGTCGACAAGGACACCCGCCAGGGAGACCCTCTGCTTCTGTCCTCCGGAAATCGCCTGGGGACTTCTGTCCAGGAAGTCTTCCATGGAAACGACCGAAGCCATCCGGCTTACAGTCTCTCTCATCTTCTTTTGGGGAATTTCCTGATTTTCAAGAGTGAAGGCTATATCCTCAGCAACAGTCAGTCCCACAAACTGGGCATCACTATCCTGCAATACAGTCCCAACACGCTTGCTAATCTCATAGATACTTGAGGAAACAAGATCCAGCCCGTCAATAGTGCAGTCCCCTTCAATCTTGCCTCCCAACGAATGAGGAATCAAACCGTTGATACAGCTTCCAAGCGTAGATTTTCCACTGCCAGAAGCACCGACAATCAAAACCTTCTCTCCATTGGCTATCTCAAGATTGATATTCTTCAATGTCGGTTTCTTCTGACTTTTATATGTATAGGAAAAATTCTTGAAACTAATCATGCTTTTTGTCGAGCAAGCCGGCTCGAACCTCCTAATTATGCATACACCCACCCCTGGTCCAGTCCTGACTGTCCGTAGAAGAGGAAAGCTTGGTATGAATTGGAAAACGATTGTCTCCCTGCCGGGCAGAGCCCCTTATGGGTTACTTTTCCTCATCAAGCTCGAGATTCTGATTCTGCTTATTGCGATTCGCCACCAATTTCATCAGCAAGGTCCCAAGGATGCCGATACAAAGAGTATCGGTGGTCGCAACAAGAATCATCTGGACAAACACCTTGTTCAAGGGTTCGGCAAAAAGCAGATAGTCAAGAACCGCACTGATGGTATACCCGACGAAGTTACCAATAAACGACAAGATGATGAAAAGAACAATCTGTTTGTTCCCGAACTCACCTTTCTCAATGCAGTTGCCACTCAGGTTTACAAACAGACCGATCACGATACCCACAATGCCAGAGCCAAGCATCCAGGTGGGCCAAACGCCCCATCCCATGAACAGGTCCGTAATCCAGTGGCCAAGAAAGCCCACAAGAAACCCCACGAAGGGACCGTAGCAACCTGCGAACAAGGCCAATATGGCCATAGCGGGTTTTAAAGAGGTCTCAGCAAAAATCGGAACACTGATGATACCCCCAAGCCCATACAAAGCAGCGCCGATTGCGACAAGAACCACCATCTTGACAGCTGAATTCTGTTTTTTCTTTGTAGCTATTCAGTCCAGGAAATTTGTAATTAGGCGAAAAGCATCTTAGACACAAGGTCCTTGCCTTCACCTCTAAAGACACTTCTGATGAATTCACTCATTTTACAACCATGCTTTTTGGCTGTATCA